>VGMU01000011.1 GCA_016866385.1 Bacteroidota bacterium | reverse complement strand
GCCTGACATCATCAGCAAACTACCATGGGTAAGTTCTACGGAAATCTTGGGGGATTTTTCTACATAAGGCCGCAGTTGGAAGATCCTACTGGCACCCAAGGTAACAGAAGCTATGGTAGGATTGTTACCTAGTATGGGTTCATTGTCACGGTGCCATCCCATACTATCTGATCCATTGCGGTAGAAGTTACAGAGGACATGGGTAAAATCATAGCGGCTATAATCCTCAATACCTCGCTTAATTTCCTCAAGTTCCCTGGAGAAAGGCAAGGCTTGCATCTCCAATCCAGAGTAGCGGTAAGGCACCGATGGGTCACCGTAAAGCGCTGTGAGTCTAGGTTGTAAAACTTGTTTTCCAAACATCCAAATGGAATCCTGCCTCCAGGACAAGCCTTTCTGAAAGGTTTCGAATAAAAAATCTGCTTCTTGTGTAGAAAAAAAGTGTGGGTAGAAATATACCTCTCCACGAAAGGGTAATAAATTTTCCTCCATTTGGGCTAGTAAAGAATACTGCATTTTCAGAGTTTACGCGGGGCATGGAAGGAAAGAAAGGCATGCCTAGAGGGTGTTTAACCGGATCTTTACGCATGGCTTATTTTTTTGTCCAATAATCGAGAACGGTCACTTTATCTAAGTGTGGCCCAAGAAGGCTAACAAACTCCTGGTGTGCTGGGTGGGGCAGGTAAGCATCTCGGTCGGCATCGGAATGAAACGTGACAGTAAAAGCATGGGTCAATCCTTGATTTAATCCTTCTGGACTTGAGTTTACGCCCCACTCAAATCCCTTGATTTCAGAAATTTTACTGGGTAAAGCTTTAAATGCCTCTACAATATTATCAATGTCTTGGGGAGACGAGCTTTCTTTAAATCCAAACAACACCACATGGCGGAGAACAGAATCGGGCATATCGCTAGGTTTTAAGTTGATTTCTGGACGTGTACTTTGGAATTCTTCTTCTACTTTTTGCGCAGGTTGACAAGCAAGTAGGAGTGAAAATAAAATCAGTAGGGAAAAATTTTTCATGGGATGGAAGATAGATGGGAAAGGATGCATAGAACACTTCTGTGTTAGCTTCAAGATGATAACTAAAGTTAAGCGACACTTCTGAGATAGCAAAAAAATAAAAGCCCCAAGCGAATAATTCACTCGGGGCTTCTTTTAAAAAGGGTTAGGTAATTACTTAACCACTTTTACGTTTACGGCATTGATGCCCTTCTTTCCTTGTACAAGGTCATACACAACCTTATCGTTTTCACGGATTTCGTGTACCAAACCGGTGTGGTGTACAAACACGTCTTCGCTGTTGTCAGATGGGGTAATGAATCCAAAACCCTTGGTTGTGTTAAAGAATTTTACTGTTCCTTCATTCATGATTTTTGAAATTTAAATTGGTTTTTACTCGATTTTGTTTGACTTGGTTTATTTTGATTTTTTATCTGCAATAGGCGCAGGTGGAGTGGAAGAAATATTACCGAATTCATCTACGTATGCGATCATATTATCAAGACTTCCATCCTTGGGTTGGGCCTTTCGCTCAAGCATTTTCTCCAGCTTATCTTTTTGCTTTCGCTTTTTGAGTTCTGCTTTTTGTTTTTTTATAAATGTGTTTTGATTTTTTGACATGCAATGAGATTAGTTAATAAAGGTGATGGCGTGACCTACTTTACCTGCTCTGCCCGTTCTTCCGATCCTATGGATGTAGGCATCCATGGTCATGGGTAACTGGTAGTTGATCACATGACTTACGTCGGCCACGTCTATTCCTCTAGCGGCGACATCGGTGGCTACCAAAACACGAATTTCTCCAGATTTGAATTCTTCGATCATTCGATTTCTAAAATTCTGAGACTTATCTCCATGGATTTGACCGGCCTTTATTCCTACTTGAATTAGTTTTTTAGCCAGCCTATCTGCCAGTCTTTTGGTTTCCGTGAAAAGGATGACTTTTTCTAAAGAGGGTTTGGAGAGAAGGTTATATAATACTTCAAACTTGTCTTGTCCTTCTTGTATATAAATGGTCTGCTGCTCAATATTCTCATTGGTTGTTGACCCTTGGGCCACATTTACTTCCAAAGGATTGGTGAGCAAGCCATCAATTAATTTCCTTTGAGCAGGCTCTAGCGTAGCAGAGAATAAGAGCGTTTGGTCTCTTTTACCTATTCGGTTGACAAGCTTGGTTACGTCTAATACAAAACCCATGTCCAACATCCGGTCAAACTCGTCAAGTACTAGGGTATTGATTTTGCTCAAATCCAAATTCTTGCGGTCAGATAGATCCAGTAACCTTCCTGGTGTACCTACAATTACATGAAGTTTTCGTTTGAATTTATCCACATCCGAATTGATGTTGGTGCCTCCTATGAAAGTTGCCGAATTCAATCCCATTCCTAGGGTTAGGGATTTGAATTCTTCTTCAATTTGTAAGGAAAGCTCTCTGGTCGGGGTAACTACCAAAGCCGTGAAATTTCTAGAGTCCTTTAAGGCATGCTCAATGATAGGAATCAAAAAAGCAGCTGTTTTTCCAGAGCCAGTTTTGGAAATGGCCATCATGTCTCTTCCCCGAAGCAATTGCTCGATGGATTGTTCTTGAATGGTGGTCTGCGTTTGATATCCTTTGGCATGAATATTTTGAAGCAATTTTTGGTTTAAACCCAAATCGGAAAATGATTTTTCCGTTCTAAACCCTTCCTGCCCGCTAGGCTTTGCTTTTTTGACAAACAACCTGGGATCTAGGGTAGACTCCTTCTTTTTTACCTGCCTACGGTCTTTATTACCTCCTCGAGGGTTGGCAGAAGAAAATTTATTTTTTTTGATAGAATTCATAAGTTAAGAAGAAGCAGGTAAAGGCTGATTTTCCATAGTACCGAGTTGGTGCAACATCTTTGCATGAGCCTTTAACGCATCAAAAAATGTTTTTTTACTGTAATAAGGGATATTAAACTCCGCTGCAGTTGCTTTGACTATAGGAGCAATCTTGCGGTAATGAACGTGACAGATGTCAGGGAAGAGGTGGTGCTCTACCTGGTAATTAAGTCCACCAATCAACCAAGAAAAGAAGTGATTTTTTTCTGAATAGTTAGACGTGGTAGCCAATTGGTGTAGCATGCGCTCACCCTCCACAACTCCAAACTCATTGGCTTGCGGAAAAGCTACTTCAGGCATGATGTGAGCCGTTTGAAAAACCAAGGAAATACTTAGTCCAGTCACAAAATGAAGTGCTAGGAAGGCTAGAATAATTTCACCTACTCCAAATGGAGAAAAAAGAATAGGCAGTCCTAGAATAAAGGCATAGTAAACTAATTTCCAACCTATAATTTTTAATAAAGTATTTCTGTACACATGTTTTCCTTTAAACATGCCCATGTTGTAATACCTATTAAAACGAATAAAGTCCTTTGTTGTCACCCAAGAAAGGGTAGAAAGTCCGTAAAAAATCCAAGAATACCAGTGCTGATACGCATGAAGGCCATTCTTTTTGGCATGAGGAGAAAATCTTAAGAAAAATGGAGCATTGATGTCATCGTCTCCCTCTGGAATATTGGTATAGGAATGGTGCAACACATTGTGTTGAACTTTCCAAACCGTGGCATTGGCTCCTACAAAATTGAGCGTATAGCCAAGAAGTTTGTTTATTTTGGGATTTTTAGAGTAGGTGCCGTGTATGGCATCGTGCATGATACCCATACCTATACCGGCCATACCAAATCCACTGACAACAAAGCAAAGGAAAAGTTGCCAAGTTTGATTGGCTATCCCTGTAGTAACAAAAACTATAGGAAGAATATAAATGCTCAGCATGACCAAGGTCTTGACGATCATTTCCTTATTTCCAAACTTCGTCTGACTTGAGGAATTGAAGTAAGCATTGACTCTGCTTCGGAGGGTAATAGAAAAATCAGATAAAACTGATTCTGAAAATCGAATGGTTTTGATGGGGATGCAATTTGGGTGGGTACTAGTAAATTAAGGTTCTCAAAAGATTGTAAACTGCAGGTTTTAATTCAAAAAGACCAGGTCTTAGAAGAATTAAAAAAGTAGGAGAAGAAGAAGTAAAACCTGTGTTGGAGAACTCTTGATTTGCTACTTGAGGCAGGTGAATCGCCGATGCTAAACTTGAAGACAAGTATCGGAAACATTTCTCCGACACTTCAAAGGTCTACATAATAATTGGCAATTCCTAATTTGAATCGGAACAGCATAAGTAGCATACCCAAAACTACCAATTGAAAATCAGGCAAATACATGGCTAAGCATATAGGAAGTAGCTTTTATAACCCTCCCCTTAGATTAAAAAGAATTTCTTTTGAGACAGAAAGGAAGACTCCCTGCACGGATGAATTCCTCCGGATTTACCTCTACTTGTAATTTAGTTTCGTTTAGTAGCTGCTGCTTTTATAGGTCCAAATGGACCATACTTATGCTGTTCTTCGGAGAACCCGTCTGAAAAAGGACCAAAAGGATGATCCATGGGTTTTTTCGAAATATCTGGCCAATCTCTTGATAAGTCTTTGGTGGGCCTATCTAGACTATTTACGTAGGCGGCAACGTCCCAAGATTCTTCATCGGAAAGTTGTGGGTTTTCAAAAGTAGCTCCCAAAGGCATATTGGCCTTAATATATCCTGCAAACCTAGAGAGTCGGTGTAGTCCAGCGCCATGATTGTAGCTTCCTTCTCCCCATAGCGGAGGATACAGGTATCCCCTACCCTCTGGCTTCATTTGACCTTTTCCATCAGATTGATGGCAACTTGCACATTTGGCTTCATACACTACCTTGCCTTGAAAAGGGTCTGCAGCACGACCCAAGAGAGGAACCTCATAAATGCCAGTTCCTTCGGGAATTTCTCCCTTGGGAACATCTTTACCAACCCAAGAAATGTAGGCCACCATGGCTTTCATTTCTTGGGAATCTCTATCCAAAGCTTTTCCATTTAAACTTCTTTCCAGACAATCGTTGATTCTCTTTTGTATATCTTCTTCTGTACCTGAACGAGCCCTAAACTTGGGATAGGTAGAGGCGACTGCGGCAAAATTATTGCCAAAAGGAAGGGTACCTGCCTGAAGGTGGCAGTTTTGACAATTCATTCCATTGGACATGGACTTTACTTTACCGTGAGGACCTAGATACTCGGCAGTGTTTGCAATTAAGTCTTTGCCATACCGAAGTTCATCTGCATTAGGTTCTAAATTCATGTCCTCCAGGGCTGGAGCCTTCCATACCGTGGTAGGATCAGCCAATGGCAGAAGCCTTGGAGCTTCCTCCTTGGCTTGGATGCGCGCTGGCTCTTCCGGATCACCTCGAAAAAAGGGAATAGGTAAAAGGGACATCAAAGACAAAAAAGCGACAAGCAGCAGCGATACAGATCCAATAAGCAGAAGGGCAATGCTCAGACGATACAGCTTGTGAACGATAGACTTCATAAACGCTAGGTAATGGTAGTAGTGCTTGAAAATATCTGCCTTCCTAAGCTACTCAATAACACTATTCCTAGACCATTGCAGGCGATGATAAGGAAGGAAACCTTCAAATCAAGCCACTCCGCCACAAATCCAATAAGAGGAGGCCCAACCAAAAATCCAAAAAAGGAAAGGGTAGAAACCAGGGCTAGGGCAACTCCAGGGGAATACATCTTGGACCGGCCTGCAATCCCATAAGACAAGGGGACAATTGATGCCACACCAAATCCTACCAAGAGAAACCCAACTGCTGCGGTATAGAGGCTAGGAAATACCACAGAAATCACTAATCCCAAAAATATTCCAATCCCACTCACTTGTATCACAGCTATTTTTCCAAATCGATGACTGGCTTTATCTGTGATAAATCTTCCCGATGCCATAGCACCCATAAAACAAACATACCCTAGGGAAACCAGCTCAGGAGAGGCTTCCACAATTTTTTTGAAATATACCCCACTCCAATCAAACATACATCCCTCGGCCATCATGCCTAAAAAAGCAATTAGGCCTACACGAAGAAGAAGAGGGTCCATTTTTTTTAACACCAATCCCCCTTCTTTTTCTGCTCCGGGCTTGTCAGCTACAACAAATTGCTGAGAACATAGAATAATTACCAAGGAGAGTAGCGTTACTACAGCAAAATGCGCAGCAGGGGAAAATTGAAGAAGAATCATGCCAGCACCAAGTCCAGCGCCAGTAAAACCCGCCATGCTCCACAACCCGTGAAATGAAGCGAGTATACTTTTTCCTAATTGATCTTCTAGCCCTAAGGCCTGGGTATTGAGTGAAATATTCATGATGTTGCCCAGCATCCCAAAAAGGCCAAGGGTAGGAACCAGAATCCAGGTGCTTGGGGCAAGGCCAATGAGTGGCAAAACCAGCGCATAGGCTACACTGCAAATTAAAATGACTATTCTGCTTCCGTAATGATGTACCGACCAGCCGGCTATGGGTAATCCCAGCATAGAACCAATGGGCAAGCAAAGCAATAGCGTCCCTAATTCTCCTTCAGAAAGTTGGAATTTACTCTGAATATCGGGTATACGAGCTGCCCAACTGGCAAAGCAAATCCCCATGAAAAAAAATAAAGCCCCGATTGCTATCCTACGTTTGGAGAGGTACTGCATTAAAAAGGAAGAAGTTAGGTACGCACGCGAAGATAACTAGAAACCTATTGAATTTACGGCTGTTTACCAAGTTCAAACAAACTATTCTCCTGCAAAGGAGTTGAAAAGAAAAAAATAATCATGGAATTCGTTATAGTGGGAAGCATCGTCGTGGTGATCATTGTTTTTATCCGCTTCGTTGTGAAAAAAGTATTTCATTAAAATTCTATTTTTTTAAATAGTTCTTGCCTAAAGGCTTCAGATTTTAGTTTGGAAAATACTTTTCAAACCTACCGTACACCCAAGTTCCTGCTAAGGCCGATATCAAGGTGACAAGCACTACGGTATATCCACTCCCAATTTGGGCAAACAAGGGTCCAGGACAAGCTCCGGTGATCGCCCAACCCAATCCAAAAATAAACCCTCCAATAGGTTGTCCTTTTCGAAAGGGCTTGGTTGGAATGACTACGGTTTCTCCTTGCAAAGATTTTAGCCTGAATCGCTTGATCACTTGAATGGAAATCATACCAGTAAGCACTGCAGAACCTATCACGCCGTACATGTGAAAAGATTGCAATCGAAACATTTCTTGAATTCTAAACCAAGAAATAATCTCTGCTTTTACAAAAATGATTCCAAATAGAGTACCCAAAACCAAGTAAGTGAGTAGGGTACCCACGGATTCCTTTTTTCTACTAGAATTGGGTACCATACCATCGGAATACCTGTCCTGTGCTGCTGTGGATGTAGTTTTCTTAGCCATAAATCTTGGAGTTAAAATCCTAGAATTTGCATGAGGGGTGAAAGCAGAAATTGAGTCATGAGGAATCCACCTAGCATAAAACAAATAGTAGCTACCAGAGAGGGCCATTGCAAAGAACTGATTCCCATAATCGCATGTCCAGAAGTACATCCCCCAGCATATCGGGTACCAAATCCAACCAAAAATCCTCCAATAACAAAAAAGGAAATGCCTTTGCCTGTAAAAAGGTTTTCCCAAGAGAAAATTTCACTAGGCATCATCTCCGAAAAATTAGTAATTCCCAATGCTGTCAAATCTGCCTTCGTAGATGCAGCGATAGCAAAGGGTTCGGGGTTGCCCATAAATGTAACCGCCATAAATCCTCCTAGGGCGGTACCCAATACGAAAAGAAGGTTCCAAATTTCCTTTTTCCAATCGTAAGTAAAAAAGGGAATACCTGCAGGGATACAAGCAGCACAAATATGTCTAAGCGAAGAAGAAATCCCGAAAGCTTTGTTGCCCACCAGCAACAAGGCAGGAACGGTAAGTCCGATCAAAGGACCAGCAATGTACCAGGGCCAGGGTTGCGAGAGCCAATCGATGAAGGATTGCATAAGAGGTAAGGTAGAGTTTAATGAATGATAAAACGATTCCACAGGAGTTAGCCTGCAGAAAAGGTTGGTAAAAGAAGAACTGAAAATTATTTTACAGGAGTACTTTGACAAACAAAAGAAGAAATAGGGATTTTCCCAGTCTCCTTGATGGATTTAAAGCCTCCCTTTACATCAATGAGATTGCCATAGCCCCTCGCCTTTAGTATGGAAGCGAAAACCATGGACCGATATCCTCCCGCACAGTGCACGTAATAGGTTTTGTCTTTATCCACCTGTAGCATGCTTTCATTGATGTAATCCAAAGGGGCATTTTCTGCTTCTATAACATGTTCAGCATCAAATTCTGAATTCTTTCTCACATCCAAAATAGGAAGCTTTGGATTTTTTTGATGCAAGTTGGCCAGTTCCTCTGCTGAAATGGATGAAATGGTATCCACCTCAAAACCTGCCCCTTTCCAGGCTTCAATTCCTCCGGAAAGGTAGCCGAGACAAAAATCATAACCTACTCGAGCTAAACGGGTAATCACCTCCTCTTCTCTCCCTGCTTCTGCAATTACCAAAATTTCTTGTTTGAGATCTGGAATCAAAGCCCCCACCCATACCGCAAAACTTCCATCAATACCTATATTGATAGAATTGGGAATAAATGCTTTGGCAAATACTTGAGGGTCTCTGGTATCCAAAAGTAATGCGGAATTTTCGTTGGCCAAGGTCTCAAATTCCTTTGGAGATAAGGGCTTTACTCCACGTTTCAATACCACATCAATGCTATCATAGCCCTGAATGTTCATCATTACGTTTTGAGGAAAATACGCAGGGGGTGGAGTCAATCCGGAAAGCACTTCTTCCACAAACTTTTCCTTGCTCATGGGTTGTAGCGCATAGTTGCTATTCTTTTGGTTGCCCAAGGTATCGGAAGTTTCCTTACTCATATTTTTTCCACAGGCAGATCCTGCACCATGAGCTGGATAAACAATCAATTCATCCGATAAAGGCAATATTTTGCTGCGCAAAGAATCGTATAAATAACCAGCAAGTTTTTCTTGGGTCAGGTCCTTGCCTACCTTTTGTGCCAGGTCGGGGCGTCCTACGTCCCCAATAAAAAGCGTATCTCCAGTAAATATTGCTTCCTGCTTACCATTTTCATTGGTGAGCAAATAACATACGGACTCCAATGTATGGCCAGGGGTATGGAGAACTTTGATTTTTGCCTTTCCGAGGACAAACTCTTGATTGTCCTCCGCTACTAGGGCTTCGAATCCCAATTGAATCTGTGTAGGACCATAAACTATTTTTGCACCTGTCTTGGCGGCCAAGTCCTTATGACCGGATACAAAGTCAGCATGAAAATGCGTTTCAAAAACATACTTTATTTTGGCATTTCTTCTTGCTGCTTTTTCAATATAGGGCTGTACTTCACGAAGGGGGTCAATGATCGCTGCTTCCCCATCCGACTCTAAGTAATAGGCGCCTTGAGCCAAACATCCCGTATAAATTTGTTCAATGATCATGATGCACTGTATTAAGTAAAAAGAAGGTTTGAGAATTAAATTTAATGATTTGAAATTAAGTTTTTTTCTACCATATGAACCAATTGAGAAGTAGCTAGAGTTCCCGAATGCCTCCAAAGAATTTTTCCATGATGAAAAAGGATGAGTGTGGGTACCCCCCTGACCTGAAACTTGCTTGCAGCAGAAGAATTTCGGTCTACATCTACCTTGATTACTTTCACTTTTTTTCCAAGAAGCTTGGACGTCTCTTCCAGGATGGGATTCATTTGTTTACAAGGGCCACACCAATCTGCATAAAAATCTACCAAAACCGGTAAATCTCCTTCTATAAGTTGTTGAAAAGTATTGACTTGGGAATGCATAAATCAGGAGAAGATTTGATTTTCAAATATAGTTGGACATGCCCTTACAAAAAGTAATTTTTGTCACACGAGTTATGGATTCTCAAATACTAAGTTAAAAAGGCTAAAAATTATCTCACTTGCTTAAAATTGTATAGTTTCGTACTTCCAAATTGATCTTTCGTGATGCTCACCTACAAGCAAATTAACAACCTTTCAGGATGGATTATTTTTTCCATCTCCACCCTTGTATATGTACTCACCGTAGAGCAAACAGCAAGTTTTTGGGATCCAGGAGAATTTATTGCTGTGTCTTACAAACTACAAGTTCCTCATCCTCCCGGTGCTCCTTTCATGCTTTTGGTTTATCGCATGTTTGGTTTTCTTGCACTTGGGGATCCTTTGCAAGTTGCCTATTGGATGAATATTGGAAGCGCACTCTTTTCAGGTTTTACCATTCTCTTTCTTTTTTGGTCCATTACCTTGGTCGGTAAACGTATATTTCAAGTAAAAGAAGGGGAAGAATCCAAAGCCCAAACCATAGCTCTAATGGGAGCAGGTGCAATTGGTTCTTTGGTGTATACTTTTTCCGATAGTTTCTGGTTTTCCGCAGTCGAAGCTGAAGTGTATGCCATGTCCTCCTTCTTTACTGCCATCGTAATTTGGGCATTTTTAAAATGGGATGTCATCCAAGATCCCAAAGAAGAAAATAGGTGGTTGGTATTTATTGCTTATTTGGTAGGCCTATCCATAGGTGTCCATTTGCTCAATTTGGTTACCCTTCCTGCACTGGCCCTATTGTATTACTTTAAAAAATATCCTAACCCAAGCTTTTTTGGAGGTGTTTTTGCCATGTTTTTGGGTGGTATCATCCTTATTTTTATCAATAACCTCATCATCCCTGGGCTGCCTAGCCTTGCAGGTTCGATGGAAATCTGGATGGTCAACTCTTTAGGCTTACCTTTTGGATCTGGAATCGTAGTGTTTGTACTTCTCTTTATTGCGATTTTGGTTGTTGGCTTTAGGTTTTCTATGAAAAAGGAACTGGTCCTATTCCATACCTCCTTACTTTGTTTAACATTCATTTTGATCGGTTATGGAAGTTACGCCTTGATTATTGTACGGGCCAACCAAGATCCTATTATCAATGAAAATGCGCCCAAAGATATTATCAGCTATGTTTCTTACTTAAAGCGAGAACAGTATGGGTATAGACCCCTTCTTCATGGACAATACTACACTGCAAAGCTTGTAGATCAAGTAGAAGGAGACCCTATCTACATGAAAGGAAAAAATGGGTACGAGGTGGTAGATTACGAGTTAAAAAACATCTATGATCTATCAAAAACCACTCTGCTGCCAAGAATTTATTCCACCCAAGAAAGTCACCAGCGCATCTATCGCTCCGTGCTAGGTCTTGCCGAAGGAAAAGAACCTGACTTTTTGGATAACCTCACCTTCATGTTCAAACACCAATTGGGACACATGTACTGGAGGTACTTCTTATGGAATTTCTCAGGCAGAGAGAGTGATTTTTCAGATGCCAATTGGATAGGAGTCTTGGAAGCATTTTCAGATAAATTTCCTGACTATTTCAAAGAAAATAAGGCGCACAACAATTACCTAATGCTCCCTTTGCTTTTAGGAATACTAGGATTCTTCTTTCAGGGAAAGAAAGACATTAAGTATTTCTATGTCAATCTCATGCTTTTCTTGATGATGGGGGTAGTCTTGGTGATTTATTTGAATTCCCCTCCTACCGAACCTAGGGAGCGAGATTACATCTATGTAGGTAGTTTTTATGCATTTGCCATTTGGGTGGGATTAGGGACCTTGGCTTTAGCTCATGGTATAGGAAAAATCACCAAAAATTTAGGTATTGCAGGATTGGTTGCAACGCTTCTCACCTTACCCATTGCAGGCTTGATGGCCGCAGAAAACTGGGATGATCACAACCGTAAGGGAAGGTATTTTTCTGTAGATGCCGCACGAAACTTTCTTGCTTCTTGCGCTCCCAATGCCATTTTATTTACAGGGGGGGACAACGATACCTTTCCCCTCTGGTACGTGCAAGAGGTTGAAAATTTCAGAACTGACGTACGGGTGATTGTATTGAGTTATTTTGATACCGACTGGTATGTGGAACAAATGACAAAAAAGGCAGGTCTTTCTGAGCCCCTTCCCTTCTCTTTGCAACCCAAAACATACCAAAAAGGCACCAATGATGTGATCTACTTGATGGAGCGAGAAGGATTGCCTGCGATTTCGGCAGAAGAATACCTCAAGCTAATTGATAGCGGATCAGAGTTACTCAAAGTACAGACTTCTGGGAAAAGCGTGGTCAACATGGTCCCATCACGAAATTTAATTTTAGAAGTAGATAGTAGTTTTATTGCTAACGACGAGATCGTTCCTCCCCAATTTAAAGACTTGTTTGCCCCACAAATGAACTTGCAGGTGAGTGGGAATTATATTTCCAAAGGAACTTTGATGTTGATCGATTTAATTGTCAGCAACAACTGGGAGCGACCCATTTATTTTAACAATACCTCCTTGTCCACTATAGATCTTAATATCAGTGATCACGTGGTCATGGAAGGTCTTACCTACCGCCTTTTGCCTATCCGAAAGCCAGATGCTCTAAGGGAAGAGTTGGTCAATACCCAACTTGCTTACAAGAATTATATGGAAAATTTTGCCTTCAGAGGTATGAATGACCCCAATACCTATCTGGATGAAGAATATAGGAGATTTACTTCCAATCATAGAAGTGCTTTAAATTCCATTGTCATGGCACTTTTGGACGAAGATCGCAAGCAAGAAGCTTCCAAACTACTCAACTACGGACTGCAAGTCATGCCTGATAAAGGTATCCCTTATGACATCAGTAGTGGACAATCCGTGCCTTTATTCTTTGAAGTTGAGGAAGATGAAAAAGCATTAGAAATCCTAAATACAATTTCAAAAAGAGGATTAGATATGATTGAGTTGTATACCGAAACCAATCGTGGATACGATAGAGAGCTCATGATTTCTATTGAAATGATCAAATACTTTATTCCTCTCCTTAAAGAAGAGGGATATCCGGAAGAAGCTGAGGAATTGAGAAAGAATTTGGAGAAATGGATTGGTGCTGAAAGTAATGAACCAAGTTCCTTCGATAGGAGGTAATTTTTCTTCAAAAAATTAAGCCAGAAAAATCAATTTTCTGGCTTTTTTTTTATGCTTTCCAAAGTATATAAAACAAATCCAGACCTTGTTTTGGATCTTCTACGAGAAGGTAATTCTCGTGGGAAATTTCCACCACTGACGCTCCTTGTTTTTTATGAAGTCGGTTTCGATTAAAACGGTTTAAAAGTTCATAAGGCCACCTCAACACGGCATTTGGAAGTCGGTGTTGTAAATCAAGCACATCAAAACGCATAATTTTCTGCACCGAAATTCTATTTGCTTGGTGATAGGCCCAAACTTTATCATTGCCCCCAATTCCTTTGGCCTCCACCTTATCAAAAATAGAAGAAGCCAGAGCTATCAATTGCTCGGGGGTGTATTCCCTCTCATGCCAAGGATTTCGTGAAAGGGTGTGCGTGATATTTGGTGTAGAAATTATAGCCTTCCCTCCCGGTTTAAGCATTCTATAAATTTCTTCTAGAAAAAGTCGGTCCTTGTTGATGTGCTCAATTACTTGAAAACTTACAATGGTATCGTAGGAATGATCGGCAATTCCTTCAAAGGGAGGAATGACTGCTTGCTTAAATGCTACCCCAGGAAATTTATGCTGTAGGGAATGAATCACATCTCCAATTTTATCCAAGCCTAAATAGCTGCTTGCATGAGGCAAGAGAATTTCTACTCCCCTTCCTTCTCCACAACCTATCTCTAAGAGTTCCCCTTCAATCCAAGGGGTAGCAGCAATATAGGCTTTTAATAGACGTTGATGAATTGGATTGTCACTGATCAACTTATCGGACGCTATTTCCGTAGTATAGGTAGCCATGATAAAATTTAGTATTTTGGCAAAAATAAGGCTTATTTTTAAAACCTGAGAGGAAAACCTTATGTATCCAAAGTTCCTTACCCGCATTCTCTTTTTTTGTGTCTGCCTATCCTGCTACGGCATAGCCCAAGCCCAGCAATCTTTAAGCACTTTAGATCAATCCTTGAGGTATGCACTCTACGCCAGGCTGGGATTAAAAGTCATTCCTATTAAGATCTCAGCCAACCAATACAAACTTCAATTTATAGTTGAAAAAATAGAGGAAAACCCTACGCTATCCACCTATCAATTCAGCTATTTTTTACTTAATTCTTACGATCAAGAGTTACAGACTACGCAAGCATTTCTATTCGAGGAGGCCGATTTGAAAGCGTCAACAGAAAGACATTGGTATTTTGAAAAAACAGTAGAAGTTCCTGATTCTCAGCCCATTTCCATAGTCTTATTTCAAGCTCTTGATACCCGGCAGCAAGACACGTATACCTACCATATCGATTTAAAGAGTCCCTTTGTAGAAGGACATCCTAATTTTGGATTGTATTATGCAAATGAAATTCCCTTTGATCAAAACTACCTTACCAAAGATCAATCCTTACTTTTTAAATCTATCAGCATTCCTTCCATTAATTCCTTTTTTTATCCTGCCAAGTTTGAAGTGCCTTTTCCTCCCATGGAAACACGGCTTGCAGAAGTTCCTAAAGAACTTGAGGTACAATACAGAGGTGATTTTCTTTCCAATATCCCCAAACAGCTTTCCGATGAGGGGTACTATTTTTTTCAAACCGATACTACTTCCACCTCGGGACAAGTTCTAAGAACAGTACACGAAGCATTTCCAAAAGTGAAAAGCTGGGAAGAAATGGTAGATATGGTGACCTATATATCTACCAAAAAAGAACACGAAACCCTACTTCTTGCACAAGATAAAAAGAAGGCCTTAGACGCCTATTGGCTAAACCTTACTCGCGATCAGGAGGTGGCCAAAGATTTAATCCGGAACTACTTCAGGATGGTAGAATTTTCAAATATTCTATTTACTGACTACAAGGAGGGCTGGAAAACGGATCGGGGTATGGTATATATCGTCATGGGTCCGCCGCAGCAAGTAAACTTTTTCTTAGACAGGGAAATTTGGTCTTACCCTGGCATGGATGAGTCTTCCAAAATAAGGTTTACCTTTATGCGGGTGAAAACACTACTTCACCCACATTTCTATACCCTCAACCGCTCCAGAGCCTACCAGCCGGTGTGGTTCAAAAACATATCTCAATGGAGAAGCGGAAGGATGGCTTTTTGATAGATAAGGAAGCAACAGCCAAGGACTTTATTTTTGGTACTCGAGCCGTGATGGAATCTATTCATGCTGGCAAAGAGATTGATAAGATTTTGGTTCAAAAGGAGCTGAACAATGACCTGATCAAAGAACTTTTGCAGTGCTGCAAGTCAGAGCAAATACCTGTGGTAAGAGTTCCAGAGGCAAAACTCAATAGAATCACAAGAAAAAACCATCAGGGAGTCATTGCACAGATGTCTTCCATCATGTATGCCTCCTTAGACCATATCATAGATCAATGCTATGCTGTTGGAAAATCACCTTTGATCCTGGTATTGGATCATTTGACGGACGTGAGAAATTTTGGTGCCATTGCTAGATCAGCAGAATGTGCGGGAATAGATGCCATCGTGATTCCTGAAAAAGGAAGTGCACAAATCAATTCTGATGCTGTAAAAACTTCTGCAGGCGCTTTAAATTTTATCCCTGTCGCTAGAGTTAGAAATTTGTTTTTTGCCTGCCGAGATCTCCAAAAAATGGGACTTACCTTGGTGGCCATCACGGAAAAAACAGAAAAGCTGATGTATTCTGCTGATTTTACTGCACCCGTAGCTCTGATCATGGGATCTGAAGAGGACGGAATTTCCCAAGAAATCATGGGAATAGTAGACGATAAAGTAAAAATCCCCCTGTCAGGAAAGATAGAAAGTCTAAATGTATCGGTTTCAGCAGGAATTGCTATTTATGAAGCAAAGCGACAACGTCAAAACGCATAAAGTAGGTTTCTTACACAAAATCTTCCCCTTTTTTCTTAGCGCTGGCTACAAAGTCTCTAAACTTATTTTCTGCATCCAGTTTGCAAATCAAGAGAACATTATCGGATTCGTTGATCAAAAAATTTTCTAGTCCCTGTACCACCACCAATTTATCACTGTCAGTTTTGATAAAGCAATTTTCGGTATCAAATAGCAGGGCATTGGCCTCCACTACATTGTTTTTATCGTCCTTGGTCCTGATTTCGTGCAAACTCTGCCATGAGCCAATATCTGACCAACCAAAATCTCCCAAAACCACGTAGACATCGTTTGATTTTTCCATAATTCCATAGTCAATAGAAATATTTTTGACTGTAGAATAGGCCTTAAAAATAAATTCTTGTTCGGAAGCTTGGCCAAAATGCAACTTTCCTTCCTCAAAAACATCGGCCAAATCTGGCATATGTTCTTGAAATGCAGTGATCAAACTGCCAACTTTCCATACAAATATCCCCGAATTCCAAACAAAATCGCCACTTTCCAAAAAGGTCTGGGCCAATTTTACACTTGGCTTCTCCGTAAAGGTTTTCACCTTTAGTGCCAGGTCCGAAGCCGTAGAAGATTCAATAAATTGAATGTACCCATATCCTGTTTCAGGTCTATTGGGTGTAATCCCTATGGTAAGCAATCTCTTAGGCACTTTAGCAGCTTCTACGGCTACATGAATGGTTTGTAAAAATCTATTTTCTTGAAGTATCAGGTGATCCGCAGGAGCTACGATCAAGGTAGCATTAGGGTCAAAGGCAGCGATTTTATATGCGGCGTAGGCAAGGCAAGTGGCTGTATTTTTTCTAAGGGGCTCAGAGAGAATTTGATTCTCTTTTAGCTCTGGCAATTGTTCCTTAACCAAGTCCACATAGCTCTGATTGGTGACTACGTAAAAGTGATCCGGAGAGGCAATTTCCCTAAATCTATCGTAAGTCATTTGTAGAAGGCTTCTTCCAGTACCCAGCACGTCTAAAAACTGCTTGGGTTTGCTATGCTTGCTGTATGGCCAAAAACGAGAGCCTACACCCCCAGCCATGATAACAATATAGGATTGGTCCCTCATAAGAATTAGACAATACCTTCCTTCATTAAATCATGAATATGGATAAATCCTAGGACTTTATCGCCATCCATGGCCACTAATTGTGTGATATTGTGCTTCTTCATCAGCTGTAGGGCTTTTACTGCAAACTCTTCAATGCCTATGTGCTTGGGCTGTAGGGTCATGATATCTTTCGCACTAATTCCATTAATATCCAAAGATTTTTGAAGCATCCTTCGTAAATCTCCATCGGTGATGATCCCCCTCAATGCCCCAGCTTTACTTACAACGGCGGTAGCCCCCAATCTTTTACTTGAAATTTCCAAAATGACTTCCGCGAGGTTGGCATGTTCATCCACAATTGGAATTTGATTTTTTGAGATCACGTCCCCTACTTTCAGGTAAAGTTGTTTGCCAAGTGCCCCCCCTGGATGGTATTTGGCAAAATCAGAGGAAGAAAATCCTCTTGCTTCTAGCAAACAAATAGCCAAAGCATCCCCCAGGGCCAGGTGAGCCGAGGTACTGGTGGTAGGAGTCAAATTGTGTGGGCAAGCCTCTTCCTCAATGCTGGCATCCAAAACAAAATCTGCTTCTTGAGCCAAAAAAGACGTAGTATTAGACACAAGGGCTACGATGGGAAGTTGGGCTTGTTTCAATAAAGGAATCAATACTTTGATTTCAGCCGTATTTCCGGATTTAGAAATGCAAATGACCACGTCTTCCTGTTGTACCATTCCCAAATCTCCATGTATGGCATCGGCTGCATGCATAAATAGGGCTGGGGTACCGGTAGAATTAAGCGTAGCTACGATTTTGCTAGCGATGATGGCACTCTTTCCTACGCCCGTGACCACTACCCTTCCCTTGGATTGAAGAATTTTGGAGACGCAAGCTTCAAAATCCCCATTTAAGCGATCTACGAGCTTTGCAATGGCCTCGGACTCATTTAAGAGTACTCTTACTGCTGTAGTTTTAATATTTTTAGTTAACTTCAATTTTACCTGCGTTATCAGTAGTTTTGTACAAAGGTATAAAAGTAATCGTTCACTCTGCCCCTTAGACTTGAACACCACCCTCAAGCCCTTTCTTCTTGTGGAAGAAAAAGTTAAAGAAGCTCTTAAAACCATTTTTGGATTTAGCCAATTCAGAGGTAATCAAGAAGCAATTGTAGAAAATTTGCTTCAACAGAGAAACACCTTTGTGATTATGCCTACTGGAGCAGGAAAATCATTGTGCTACCAGCTTCCTGCTGTGGTAAGTGAGGGAACAGCCGTGGTCATCTCTCCCTTGATTGCCTTGATGAAAAATCAGGTAGATCAACTCAATGCTATCGGGATTAATGCCCACTTTCTCAACTCCACCCTAACGAAATCAGAAGCCAATAAAGTTAAAAATGAGGTTTTAAAAAAGAAAACCAAATTACTTTATGTGGCTCCAGAATCCCTGACTAAGGAAGAAAATTTAGCCTTTTTAAAAGAGGCCCAAGTAAGTTTTGTGGCGATAGATGAGGCGCATTGCATTTCAGAATGGGGCCATGATTTTAGACCAGAATACAGAAAAATAAAAACCATCGTCTCCCAACTGGCTCCTCAGCTTCCCATCATTGCCCTCACCGCTACAGCTACACCCAAGGTACAGCAAGACATACAGCGCAATTTGCAAATGGAGGAAGCGGATTTATTTAAGTCATCCTTCAATAGAACCAACCTGTATTATGAGGTTAGGCCCAAAGTAAAAAATGAATCCAAAAAGGCATTGATTCGATTTATCAAGCAACACAAAGGGAAATCGGGAATCATTTATTGCTTGAGTAGGAAGAAAGTGGAAGAAATTGCAGAACTACTTAAAGTCAATCAAATCAATGCCGCCCCCTACCATGCAGGCCTAGATTCTGCTGTTCGAATCAAAACCCAAGATGATTTTTTAAATGAAGAATTAGACGTAATCGTAGCCACCATTGCTTTTGGAATGGGAATAGATAAGCCCGATGTGCGCTATGTAATCCATTACGATGTGCCCAAATCTTTAGAGGGTTATTACCAAGAGACCGGTCGTGCAGGAAGGGATGGACTGGAGGGACATTGCCTGATGTTTTACCGCTACGAAGACATCATCAAACTGGATAAATTCAATAAGGATAAGGCGGTAACCGAAAGGGAAAATGCAAAAATCCTTCTTCAAGAAATGTCTGCTTACGCAGAAACGGGGGTATGTAGGAGAAAATTCATTTTGAATTATTTTGGAGAAACTTTAGAAAAAGATTGTGGATTTTGTGATAACTGCAGGAGAGAACGCATCACTTTCGAAGGCCTTGAAGACCTATGCCTTGCCCTAGAAGCAGTAAAACAAACCCATGAACGCTTCGGCTTGGAACATTTGGTAAAAGTGCTTACCGGTCAAAAAGACGATTACGTAATCAGCTACCAACACGATGCACTTAACATTTTTGGTAAAGGCAACCAGGGAAATGAAAAGCATTGGACCTCAGTGATCAGGCAAGGCATGATAGCAGCCTTATTGGAAAAAGACATAGAAAATTATGGAATTTTAAAACTCACTCCCAAAGGAGAAGAGTATCTCCAAAATCCTTATTTCATTGAGCTTTACCAAGATCACGACTTTGAGAAATTGGGGCAAAGTGAAGTGCAAGAAGAACAATTGCAGACAGCCCAAGCTTATGACGAACAACTTTTTGAGCTGTTAAAGGCTGAAAGAAAACGCGTAGCCAAGGCGAAAGGTCTGCCTCCCTATGTAATTTTTCAAGATCCTTCCTTGGAAGAAATGGCCACAGTATTTCCAACCAGCAAAGAAGAGCTTTCGCAAATTATCGGGGTAGGTATGGGAAAAGTGGCAAAATTTGGTACTTCCTTCCTGCAGGTTATTCTCAACTATGTACAAGAACACAACTTGGAAACTGCAGCCGATGTCATCGTGAAAACTTCTGGCACTCGTTCAAAAGTGAAGATTTCCATTATTCAACAAATAGATAGGAAAGTCAATCTTGAAGAGATAGCTCAAAATTGTGGGCTCAACTTACTGGAATTGCTTCAAGAAATTGAACAAATCATTTACAGCGGGACGAAGTTAAATATCGATTATTACATTCATCGAATTATGGATGAGGAACGCGAAGAAATACTCCACGACTATTTTATGGGAGCAGAAACAGACCATATCAAGACTGCTTTAGAAGAACTAGAAGGGGAAGATTTTTCGGAAGAAGAACTTCGAATTTACCGCATTAAGTTTATCTCTGATCACGCCAATTAAACCCCATTAGCAGTTATGAACATACTCCTTCTAGGAAGTGGCGGTAGAGAGCATGCATTTGCATGGAAGATATCCCAAAGCCCCTCCTGCAGCAAACTGTTTGTGGCTCCAGGAAATCCTGGCACCGCAAAAATTGCTCAAAATATTGGGGTCACTGTCACTGACTTTGAATCCATTTACCAAGTTATCGTAGAAAAGGACATTGAGTTATTGGTGGTAGGGCCTGAAGAACCTTTAGTTAAAGGGATTGTGGATTTCCTTCACAGTAGACCAAAAACAGCCTCGTTACCCATAGTAGGACCTTCTCAAAAGGGAGCGCTCTTGGAGGGAAGCAAAGACTTTTCCAAGCAATTTATGCTTCGCCATGGGATTCCCACTGCCTCCTATGCCACGTTTAATGCCTCTCAGGTACAAGAGGGTTTGGACTATCTGGAAAACCATTCCCTACCCATCGTACTCAAAGCAGATGGATTGGCAGCAGGTAAAGGCGTCTTGATTTGTCAAAGCCATGAGGAAGCCGCATCCTCATTTAAAGAAATGCTGGTAGATGCCAAGTTTGGGGAAGCGTCCTCCAAAGTGGTGGTGGAAGAATTTTTGACTGGCATTGAAGTGTCGGTCTTTGTCGCAACCGATGGAAAGAGCTATAAAATTTTACCAGAGGCCAAAGACTACAAGAGAATTGGAGAAGGAGATCAAGGCTTAAATACAGGTGGCATGGGTGCGGTCAGCCCGGTTCCATTTGCAGATAAAATATTTATGGAAAAGGTGGAACAACGTATTGTTGTTCCCACTATTCAGGGCCTAGAAAAAGAAAAAATTTCCTTTAAAGGATTCGTCTTTATTGGATTGATGAATAAGGGAGGCGAACCTTATGTCATAGAATACAATGTACGCATGGGTGATCCCGAAACTGAAGCAGTTTTGCCTAGGATAACAAGTGATTTTGTAGGCTTATTGAAAGATATAGCCCATTCCAATCTTGTCAATCACCGCCTAGAAATTTCCCCCATGCATTGTACTACGGTCGTCATGGTTAGCGGTGGTTATCCTGAGTCCTACGAAAAAGGTCATGCCATCACCCTGCCTAGTGAGGTAAGTCAGGGGGTGCTTTTTCATGCTGGTACCTCCTTGGGAAATTCAGGGCAGGTGGTGAACCAAGGCGGAAGAGTAGTGGCGATAACAGGATGGGGAGACAATTTGCAAGAATCCATGAATAATGCCTACAGGATAGTGGAAAAAATATCCTGGGAAAATGCGTATTTTAGGCGTGATATAGGAAAAGATCTGGTGTCTTTTAGAAAATAGTAGTTTTTGTACCAAGAGGCAATTTGCCCTGATTATAAATTAAATATGTCTGGATGTAGCTCATGCTCTACCACTTCAGGTGGTACCGGAGGATGCCAAAGTACGGGTACCTGCGGCACGAGCGATTGCAATAAAATGAATTCGTTTGATTGGTTGTCACACATGGGAATCCCTCAGGTGGATAACTTTGATGTGGTGGAAGTCAAATTTAAGGGGGGCAGGAAAGATTATTTTCGCAACATTGACTATATCAGTCTTACCACAGGTGATCCCGTGGTGGTGGATGTTCCCAGCGGTCACCATATCGGTTACGTATCCCTTCAAGGGGAATTGGTGAGGCTACAAATGCAAAAGCGAAAAGTGAAGAATGACGACAGCATCACCAAAATTTATAGACTTGCTACCCAAAAAGACCTGGAGAAATGGGAGGAGGCAAAGCAACGCGAAATTCCTACCCTATATCGCTGCAAACAGATTGTAGATGAGTTTAAATTGCCCATGAAAATGTCTGATGTAGAATTTCAGGCTGATAATTCCAAAGCAACTTTCTACTACTCTGCCGACGATAGAATTGACTTTAGAGAATTGATAAAAGTATTGGCTTCGGAGTTTAAGGTAAGAGTAGAAATGCGTCAAATTAGCTTGAGGCAAGAAGCAGGCAGACTTGGGGGCATAGGAGTGTGTGGACGTGAACTTTGTTGTTCCACCTGGTTGGTTGATTTTAAAAATGTAACGACTTCCGCAGCCAGGTACCAAAACTTGTCGCTTAATCCAGGAAAATTAAGTGGGCAATGTGGGAGGTTAAAATGTTGCCTTAACTACGAATTGGATACTTACATGGATGCAATCAAAGACATCCCTCAGGTAGAAAAGCCGTTGCTTACGGAACAGGGAGCTGCCAAACTGCAAAAAACGGATATTTTTAGGAAGTTGATGTGGTTTAGTTATTCCAACGATAACGATTGGCAAAGCATCACCTGCGATCGCGTCAGAGAAATTCAAGACTTGAATGCACAGGGTATATCGGTGTTTACCTTGCAGGCCAATAAGTCAACAGAAGCAGACGATATGGCTGCTCAGTCGTTTAGAGAGTTAGATCTTTTAGATAAAAAATTCTCTAAGAAAAAGAAAAAGAAGAAAAAGAAAAGACCAGGAGAAGGTTTAGGGCGAGAGACTACGTCCTTCCAAGAAAGAAGTAATGCTCAAGCTCCATCTCCGGAAGAATCCGTTACTTCCAGTAGGCCCGCAGGACAATCAGGGGAAGCTACAGGGAGCTCCTCTCCAGGCAGACCGGGAAATGAGCATAGGTTCAAAAAGAAACATAAAAATAGGCCTTCCTCCAATGTATCGGGAAGAGATACTGGACAAAACCCTGGACCTGTGGATAGCCCAAGAAATGGAGCTGCTGAAGCAACGCCAAGACGTTTCCCTCCAAGAAGAAACCAAGGACCAAGTGGCAATGAAGGAAATGAATAAACAGGTAATTTTCGCGTTTTTGACGATTATTTCATTAGCTATTACCTCCTGCTCTGAAGATAGGCTGTATGAAAATTTTCATTCTTTTAGCAATGCTTCCTGGTCAGCAAACGATTCTATTGCATTTGATTTATCAGACCTAAGCGGCCCCTATGGAAAGGGATTGCTAGCCTTGCGTTATACGGAGCCCTATCCCTATTCCAACTGTTACTTAAAGATGGTTTTTAAGGATGCCGAGAAAAAGATACTCCTAGATACCCTCTGGAACATCCCTATTTTTGATTCAAAATCAGGGCAACCTTTAGGGAAGGGTTTTGGAAGCACTTATACCTTATACGATACCCTAAGGTTTGAAATCCCACAAGAAACGAGGGAGGTACTTGTCTCCCAATACATGAGAAACTCCAGCTTAGAAGGAATTGAAGCGGTAGGATTCAAATTATTGGTGAAAAACTAAAATCGCTTTTTCTGATTGGGAATGATTTTTTCTTAAAATCAAGCTGGTACCAATTAAAGTTTATTCACTGAAATTCAATGGGTTAAAACTACTTAAGAAACTATAGGTTTGTTTCTTATGCTCTCCTTGTAAAAATCTTTCGCAATGGCGTATATTTGCATCAGTTAGACTAAATCAGATCAGCCTTAACGGAAAAGAGAGTTGGGTGAGTGGCTGAAACCAACAGTTTGCTAAACTGTCGTACGGGTTATACTGTACCGGGGGTTCGAATCCCCCACTCTCTGCTAAAAACCTAGTTCAAAAAAAAAGGGCTAGGTTTTTTTTCTTCCACACTATTGAAAAATTGATTTAAAATAATTACAATTTTTTTAAAAAATCCCTAGCATTGATCAAATCCTCCTCAGTATCGATAGAAATCGCTTGATGGGAGGTTTCGACCATCTGTATGGACACACCCTTCTCTACCAACCGAAGTTGCTCCAGCATCTCCACCTGCTCCAAGGTTCCTTTGGGCCATTGGGTAAAGGAAATCAAAAGGTCTCGGCGGTAGGCATATACTCCGATATGTTTCCAGTACGTGATTGCTTTCCCCTCACGATTGTAAGGAATAGGTGATCTGGAGAAATACATGGCACGGTACTGCTCATCGACTACCACCTTCACATAATTTGGATTTTGCACCTGTTCGGTAGCTAGCTTACGCATCAAACTGGCCACCTTTACCTCCATGTTTTCAAATGCACCAACCAGGTCCCGAAGGGTTTTGGCATCTTGAAAAGGTTCATCCCCTTGCACATTTACAATCAAGTCTGCATCTACCATCTCAAGCGCTTCAGCAATTCTATCTGATCCGCTTTCGTGTTCTTTGGTACTTCTGACCACCTTACCACCTATGGCATGAATTTGCGCCTCAATTTGATCGTGATCCGTAACTACCCAAACGGCATCAAAAACACCAGTTGCAACTGTACTTTGGTAAGTACGCTGGATTACAGAAAGTCCTCCTAGGTCCTGAACCAATTTGGCAGGCAAGCGAGTAGAGGCGTATCGTGCAGGAATTAATGCTGCTGTTTTCAAATCATAGATGTATTTAATTTGCCCTAGATCAGCAAAAGTAAACGTCTGTACCAGAAAAAGATTCTAATCAATAATATCTCACCTCACAGTTGGGAAAAGAGGCCTTAAATGAGTCAACTGACCTAATACTCAACCGAGTATTGAAGCAGGAAAGTTTTTTTAGGCTTCTCAATCCTTCCAAAGCTTTCAAGGACCTGATTTCTGTACTGGCCACATCTAATTCCTCTAAATCAGTTAAAGCTTCCAGGCCTTTCAGCGATTTGATATTGGTGCCGGAAAGATTGAGTTTTTTAATATTTATCATAAAAGAAATAGCCTCTAGATCCTCAATTCCCGTATTGGAAAGGTTGAGCTCAGTCACTAGCAAGAGTTCCCTCAAAGAAAAATAATCTATGGCAGGGATTTGCGATAAGGTCAAAGAGGTCAGCCTTTTAAGTTGACTTACTGGTTCAATAGAAAATACAGGTGCATCAAAAATGGAAAGGTTTCTAAGATTTGAAAAAATGGTCAAGGCATCCAAAGAAGAAGGTTTAAGGTTCTTAAAATTAAGAGTTGACTTAGCTGTTAGGTGATGTAATAGTTCTATGCTTGGATTTTCTGGTAAATTAAAAGAGGATCTAAATTCATTTTTCCAATCCTCATCCAAAGCATCCCACCATTGAGCAAGTTCGGATGATCTGTAAATAAAGGATACCTCTGGTCTTTTCAATAGAAAGTCAGGTACCTCTTCTTGAGATATTCTCGTAGCATTAACATTAAGATAAGTAAGTTTGGAAAGACCTAACATGGCATCAAAATCTTTCACCTCACTTCCTTCTACATCTATCTTTGTCAATTCCATTTTGTTCTGTAGCGGACCTAAAGAAAGCAATCCGGTGTTTTTTGCAATTAATTCCCGCAAGTTGCTATTTTCAGATAAAGGCAGAAGATCTGTTACCAGGGGATTATCAGAAAAACTAAGGGTAGTCAAATTAACAAAACGGACCAGAGGGTTTAGACTTTCTATACCAGTATTATCAAGATTTAGTGAAGTACTTCCCAAAGTCTGAGTCAAAAGTTCTACCCCAGGCTGCTCTCTCTTCAGTTGGGGATTGATTCGGATCAAAGCTTCTTTCCAGGCCAAAGAGAGGCCTTGCCACCAAGCTTCTAAGTCCTTCACGTGGTGGATCAATAAGACCTCTGGATTACTTCTGATGAAGTTTGTAGCTCCTACATCTGTTAAATTCGTTTGATCTGCTGCTATTTTTCTCAAACGCGGTAGATTTTCTAAAGGCGTTAAATCTCCAATTTGGCTACCTGTAAGATCTACGTATTCCAGTTGAGATATGGAGGACAAGGGAGCCAAATCGTTGATATTGGTCCCCGAAAGATCCAGCACTATCAACGAGGGGAGTTGAGCTAAAAATGAATAATTGAGCATGTAATTTTTACTCAAATTCAGGCGCTGCAGTTGAGTTAGCGATTTAATGTTTTCTACATTGTTAAACCCGCTTTCACTTAAATCCAATTCTTGCAGGTTCTTGAATTGATTTAAAACAGCAAAGCTTTGGATGGGTGTCTGTGAGGCTTTGAGCGAAGTCAATTGGGTGAGGTGAAGAAGATCGCTGATATTTTCAATTTTAGTCCTAGAAATATCCAAATAACGGAGCCGCTCTGAATACTTTATAAATTGGATTTCCGAGGTGGGGGTATTGGTAAGTATTAGACTCTCCAACAAGGTAATGTTGGAAATCGGAGCCAGGTTTGAAATAGACGTGTGGCTAATGTCTAAGTAAGTCAAATCACGCAGTTCAGAAAGAGGAGCAAGTTGCCGAATTTGTCTATTGCCAGAAAAGGTAATCGAGTCTACACTG
This sequence comes from Bacteroidota bacterium, assembly GCA_016866385.1. GTDB lineage: Bacteria > Bacteroidota > Bacteroidia > Cytophagales > Cyclobacteriaceae > Algoriphagus. The sequence continues at coordinate 34,475 of VGMU01000011.1, read as the reverse complement.
ACAAATTTGTACAATAGGGCAAGGTCTACCGAATCGGTACTGCTCAATTGAAATCTCTGCTTAAAGTAAGATTTCCAACCCGTATCTAGGGTGTTCCACCAAGCGGTCAACTCTACATCCCGACTTACTTTGGTGGTATAGATGCTGGCAATCTTTAATTCTTGTGTTTTCTCATCTAGATTAATCTCTATAAATCTAGATTTTGTAGAAGCTACCTTATCTCCTTTCAAGCCAACTGCAGTAATACTTCTATCCAAGGAGGCAAGGAAAAAGACATCTCCATTATCTTTTTGAAAAGGCTTTATTTCCCTGATTTTAAATTTAAATTCGACGGATTTAAAAAAAAATTCAATGTCTTTGAAGTAAGCGGTAACGTCTTTATTGGTCACTACTTTTCTATCCTGCAAAAGATCATCTTCAATTTGAACTTTCGAATCCCTAAAAATTTTAAGGTAACTTTCTCTAATAATTACATCTTTATCTCTTGCGGAGGTTTGTGGGTCACCCACAGTATTCAACAAAAATTCCAAAAATCTAACCTGATCTTCCACTTTTGTTGAAAGTTCAGTGAGTTGTTCTTGGCTGTACCCTTTTATTGACTGAGCATTGCTGAGCTCAGCGAAAAAAAAATAAAAAGCCAAAAATAGAATACATTTAGTTTTGATCATAAATGTACCGCAAAAGAGTTTCCTTATCACCTGGTCCCAATTTAACCAAATTTGAAATTAACCATCCCGTATTGTAACCAGGTCGATTAAACTGATTTACCTCAAAATACCAGCCGCCAATTTGAAAAAAATGAAACTTCACCCCATTTACTGTTTCAAATCGGAGGTTATTTTGTTTCATCTCATACAAAAAAATCGCCAAATAATCGGGAGAATAGCTGGTAGGAGTAAAAGATTCAGGATTCTCTGAATCTTGAAAAGCTCTGCGCATGTTCATGAATCCTAATTCATGGCTCAAGGGATGAAGAAAATCCTTTTCTGAACCTATGGGCTTGTTAAATAAATTTTTAAACGGTTCAAAAACAACTTGATCGATCACCCATTCGTAGCCTAAGCCTTCTGGTTGAATTTTCATAATAAAGGTTACATCCTCCCTTTTTCCCTTGTAATTAAAAATAGCATCCACTTCTGCATACCAGCCTGTTCTGTGAAAGATTAGAAACTGAGGGAAGTTGGATGACGCTACCGATTCAATAAATTGATTTTTTAGATCAGGACTAATACCTGAAGTTTCGTTATCAAAAAGTAAGGAAATAAAACCCTTTCTTAAGTTAGGGTTTTGAAAAAGAGAATCTTTAGGATAAAACCTTTTGTTGCCGTCAATGGATTCTTCTCCATTAAATCGCCTAAAAAATTGGTTTAATTGCTTGGTGGAGGCGGCGAATCTTCCATCATCTTTGATTGTCCCGGGGCTGCCGATGCCTTGCCCCGAGACAATGAAGATGTTTGTTATAAAAAAAACAAAAATCAGTACGCTTTTTCTCATGCGGAAGTTTCGGTCACCCGTACATCCCCAAGCATTACGTCCCAAAATTCAATGGTCCGTCCTGCAATTTGGGTTTGCTTCTTTTCAACATAGATGGTAATGTCTTTTTTGGTGGTATCCTTGTAGTTCATTCCTGTTTCTATGGATGTTCCCTCAAAACGCTGGTATACAGTAATCACTCCCACGTACCTTCCGTCGGGTTGTCTTTCCAAATCCGAAACATATTGAATATCATACCAAGTGATATTTACCTTGTCGTAATTGAGTGCCATCAATCTCTCAAAATACCTTCTTACTTTATAGTAAGCGATTTCATTGGTATTGATGGAAGAAACGCCCATTTCTGCTCCTGGGGCAAATAACTCCTCTGCCCTATCCATGACTCGATTGGCCTCAGAAAATTGAGTTTCTTTATTGCCAATGATGGCGATATACTTGGATAAATCCTTCACTTTTTCCAAAGCAAGGGAATCAATGGCCTGCTTTCTTGCAGGGCTAATATTGTCTTGTGCCAAAGCCACTACCGAGGTAGCAACAAAAAGCCCTAGAAAGAGTATAAGTTTATTTTTCATGAGAACGTAATTTTTTCAGGTTTAATTTATTTTCTTCTGAGTTCTAATTCAGACACTTTTCCACTTCCGTCCAATCGGATATCTGAAATAAAGTTTAGGTTTTTCTTGGTATCCTTTAGGTAATCCAAGTATTTCTTGATAGTGGTAGGTTCATCGTAATCTTTTACTCCACCTTCTTCATGAATTACCACCAATACTGGAATTTCTTGGTTCGCAAACATACCCAAAGCCTCCTGTATGAATTGGTTGGCAGATGTTACATTAGTAGCCCCAGCCACATTAGTAAAATATTTTTCAAGTCGCTCTACCGCAATTTCTTCAGCAGAACGCGTCACTGGGGTAGGTTGAGCAGGCTGTTGAATTACCTCTTCCTTAGCCGCAGGGGCTGGAGCTGGCTCTACTACCTTCTTTTTACTCTTACATGCACCCAGTGCCACTACCAAAAGTAAGGACAAGAAAAGGGCTTTTCGTAAGGAAACAGAGAATAAGATGTGCTTCATTTTTAAATAAATTAAGTTAGGGATTTGTAGTTAGATGTCATTTGATGGGACATTTGGGTAATGCAAAATAAATAAAACATTACACAAATCTTCATTCCTTTTACTCAAGTCCTCGTATTTTTTTAAAATATTGAAAATTGAGAAGTGAAAAGAATTCTTGAATCTTGATTTTGGTTAGCTGAGTATTTTTTTTCCTAGGATTTAAAATTTTAATCTTCAATTGGTTAAGAAATTGAATCAACGCATCATAGCCTAGCGTCTACCATTTCTTTGTTTAAAAATCCTTTGACATCGTAGATCACTTGGGAAGAATTTTTACTTACAGGTAGACTAGAAAATTGGGAATGCGCGACAGCCAGTACTATGGCTGCATATTCCTCCAATTTGGGGAATTTCTCTCCACCTAAAATGGAAATTCCGTATTCTGCCTTGACCTCTTCCGGATTGGCCCAAGGATCGTAGACCTCCACATTCATATCGAAGGTCCTCAACTCGTGGTAAATATCTATAACGCGGGTATTCCTTACGTCAGGACAATTTTCTTTAAAGGTAAAACCTAAAATAAGAACCTTGGCATCGATAATTTTTAGGTCTTTTCTCATCATCAATTTGATGATTTCTGTGGCCACAAACTTACCCATGCTATCATTTACCCGTCTTCCTGCCAAAATAATTTCCGGATGGTACCCTACCTCTTGGGCTTTTTGAGCCAAATAAAAGGGATCAACTCCTATACAATGCCCTCCCACTAGGCCAGGCTTAAATTTTAAAAAATTCCACTTGGTCCCTGCCGCTTCAAGAACCTCATGGGTATCAATTCCCAACAAATGAAAAATTTTTGCTAACTCATTCACAAAGGCAATATTGATATCCCGTTGGGAATTTTCAATGACTTTGGCCGCTTCAGCCACCTTTATGGAAGAAGCCTTGTAGGTACCTGCTGTAATCACCGTTTTGTACAATTGATCTACAAAATCGGCCACCTCAGGGGTACTTCCCGAAGTAACTTTTACGATTTTGGCCACCGTGTGCACCTTGTCGCCTGGATTGATTCGCTCTGGGGAATAGCCCGCAAAAAAATCTACGTTAAACTTGAGCCCAGAAACCTTTTCCAGCACCGGTACACAATCCTCCTCAGTCACTCCAGGATAGACCGTAGATTCGTAAATCACTACATCCTCTTTTTTCAAATACCTTCCCAAGGTCTCAGAAGCCTTCAACATGGGGGTGAGCACTGGCCTATTGTGCTTGTCCGTAGGCGTAGGTACTGTCACAATAAAAACAGTACAGTCTTTCAAATCCTCAGGATCCCCTGTGGGGAAAAAACCGCGCTTCCCTACTGCAGGTGAAGCTGGTAAAAGTACTTCCTTTAGGGCTTGTTCGGCAACTTCTAGAGTAGCGTCTTCTCCAGCGGCCAATTCATCAATCCTATTACGATTAATGTCATAGCCAATCACTGGGAATTTTTTAGAAAATTCTACTGCCAAGGGAAGTCCTACATAACCTAGACCAATGACAGCAATTTTTACTTCTTGTATCGATTTCACGAGCAATCCAAATTAACTACCTTTAAAGCATTACCTTAACTCCAACTCCTCACAACTTACCTGTTTCCATGTACTTTTCTCCCCATCCCTAATTTTCTATTTCATGTAGGGAGGATTTTCAATCCCTTTACGGGGAAGATTTTCCTATCGCATGAACAATAAATCCAATTTTTTCTAAAGCCTGTTTATTCAACAGATTTCTTCCATCAAACAAAAGGGCTGGTTTTTGCATAGAAGAATATATACGCTCCCAATCTAGGGAATTAAATTCCTCCCATTCTGTTAAAACCGCTACCGCAGAAGCATCTTTACAGGCTTCGTAGGCAGATTCTGCTACCTGGACCAAACGCTTATTGTCTTCCGAGGACCTATTTTCAAGAAAATCTAAATCCCTGTAAATTTTTTCTTCAGCAACCTTTGGATCATAAACCGCTAGCAGAGCTCGCTCGTCCAACAGGGCATCTGCAACATATATTGCAGGGGACTCTCTGGTATCGTTGGTATCTTTTTTAAATGCCCACCCTAAAAAGGCAATGGTTTTTCCATTTACGGTGTAGTAAAGGCTCTTGATGATTTTTTTAGCAAAGCGCTCTCGTTGATGTGCGTTGATTTTTACTACCTGCTCCCAATAATCAGCTACCTCATGCAACTGGAAGCTTCTGCAGATATACACCAGATTCAAGATATCTTTCTGGAAGCAAGAACCTCCAAATCCTACGGAAGCTTTTAAAAATTTAGGGCCAATTCTTGAATCTGTTCCAATGGCTTTGGCAACTTCTTCAATGTCAGCGCCTGTCACTTCACAAAGCTCTGAGACCGAATTGATAGAGGATACCCTCTGCGCTAGGAATGCATTGGCAGTCAATTTGGACAGTTCAGAGGACCAAACATTGGTTGTCAAAATCTTTTCCATAGGCACCCAGGCCTGATAAATTTCAACTAAAGCTTGAATGGCTGCTTGACCCTCTGGATCTTGATCCCCTCCTATGAGCACTCGGTCTGGGTTTAATAAATCCTGAACCGCTGTGCCCTCAGCTAAAAATTCAGGGTTAGAAAGCACCTGAAAAGAAACCTTACTGGGAGAATTTTGTAATATATCTTTTATGGCTTGGGCAGTTCTTACCGGAAGGGTAGATTTTTCTACCACAATTTTGGGACTAGTCGCTACATCTGCGATTTGCCTGGCACAAGCTTCTACCCACTTGAGATCTGCAGCCATTCCTTTTCCCTCTCCATATGTTTTGGTAGGGGTATTAACAGATATAAAGATCATATCTGCATCCAAAATCGCCTGATTTACCTCTTTCGAGAAAAATAAATTTCTACCTCTAGCCTCTGCAACTACCTGTTCCAATCCCGGTTCGTAAATAGGAAGCTGACTTAAATCTTCTTGATTCCAAGCGGCTATTCTAGCTTCATTGCTATCTACTACCACTACGCGAATGTTGGGACATTTTTGGGCAATAACAGACATGGTAGGACCTCCTACATATCCTGCTCCAATGCAACAAATGTTTTTAATTCTTCCCATTTTTAATCTTTATCTACTCTTGAAAAAATCAGGCTCAGAAGATGCCTCTACTGGCTAGCAAGAAAGATTCCGCAAATAACGTAAGGAATTGCCGGTTTTTTTACATTTCCTAATAATTTGTGCCTAATCGATACCTCACCAAGACTAACTTCCCAATCAAACTATTTGTAAAGTTGTAAAACCTAAGGATATTCTGAAAATCTGATTTTTTTACTATCTTTTTAGTCTCAATTGAGAATAAACCCATGATTCCGTCTAGAATTCATCTCTATTTGATTTGGCTTTCAGGCCTGATTCTTTTATGGAGTTGCTCTGAAAAAAACAAGGAAAACACCTCCCTGCTGCCAGCAGATCAAGTAAGCTACAATTTTCACATCAGACCCATTCTTTCAGACAAGTGTTTTGCCTGCCATGGGCCAGATGCGAATAAGCGAGAAGCAAATTTAAGATTAGACCAGGAGGAAAGTGCCTTTGCTGCCTTGAAAGATAGCCCTGGAAAATTTGCCTTGGTTGCTGGAAAACCCTTACAATCGGAAGTCTACCACCGCATCACCAGCACGGATCCCAATGAAATGATGCCTCCACCCACCTCCAATCTAGCACTTTCAGCAAGCGAGATAGAACTGATCAAAAGATGGATTGAACAAGGTGCTGTCTACGAACCTCATTGGGCCTTCACCCGAATAGAAAAGCCAAAAGTCCCTGAGGAGGACTGGGGAAATCATGAATTGGATCGTTTCGTGGCTAAAAAGATGAAGGAAAAAGGGCTTTCCCCCAACCCTGAAGCTTCCTCTACCGAACTCATCAAAAGGGCAAGTTTGGATCTCACGGGCTTACCCCCGTCCCTTGAGCTTCTGGATAAATATTCCGGATTTCAAGGCCAAAATTCTTATGAAAAATTCCTGGATGAATTGCTAGCATCTCCCTCATTTGGAGAGAAAATGGCTATTTTATGGCTAGATATTGCAAGATATTCCGATAGTTATGGGTACCAAGATGACAATATCCGCACCCAATGGCCCTACAGAGATTGGGTAATTCATGCCTTCAACAAAAATCTTCCTTACGACCAATTCCTCACCTGGCAGTTGGCCGGGGACCTGTTGCCCAATCCCAATAAAGAACAACTACTAGCCACCGCTTTTAATCGAAACCATAAATACACCGAGGAAGGTGGGGTAATAGAAGAAGAGTACCGAATAGAATACGTCCTTGACAAAACCAATACCTTCAGCAAAGGAATTCTTGGGATGACCATGGAATGTGCCCAATGCCACGACCATAAGTATGACCCCGTCTCACAAAAAGAGTATTATGAACTCTTTGCTTTTTTCAATACCTCCCTGGAAAAAGGTTTTGAAGGAGATGTAAGCGTATCCAAACCTGCCAAAACCCCTATTCTTTGGGTGGATAGGCAAGATCTAGATGGCATCCTCAAATTTGTCAACCACCAAGATACCTCCCGCTTGAGTATTTCGGTGATGGGGGAAATGCAAGAAAAGCGCACTACCTACATTTTGAATAGGGGCGCTTACGATGCTCCTACCCTACCTGTTGAGCCAGGCACACCTGCTTCCTTACTTTCTTTTCCTGCCTCTTTTGAAAAAAATAGACTTGGATTGGCCCAATGGACTACCCACAGAGACAACCCCTTGACCTCCCGAGTCTTTGTAAATCTAATCTGGCAAGAAATTTTTGGAAGAGGAATAGTGAAATCGGCAGGAGATTTTGGCATGCAAGGAGATTTGCCGACCCACCCTGAATTATTGAATTGGCTGGCAGCAGATTTTATGGAAAATGGGTGGAACGTTAAAAGATTGCTCAAGCAAATTTTAAGCTCAGCGACTTACAAGCAATCCGCCGCTATCACGTCCCAACACCTAGAAATTGATCCCGACAACCTGTACTTGGCTAGAGCACCTAGACTTCGTTTACCTGCAGAAAACATCCAAGACTTGGTCTGGTACAGCAGTGGCTTGCTCAACAAAGACATAGGCGGGCCCAGCGTCAAGCCTTACCAGCCATCTGGACTTTGGGAAGCCGCTACCTCAGGAAGAGGAGTACTGGCAACCTACGTTCAGGATTCCGGATCGAAGCTATACAGAAGAGGAATTTACAACTTTATCAAGTTGACCGTACCTCCTCCAAAAGCCATCCTCTTTGATTCTAGCAATCGAGATCGCTGTGAACTCACTAGAAACCGAACCAATACGCCCCTTCAAGCCCTGGTCATGATGAATGACCCCATGGTCTTGGAAGCATCTCGGGTATTATCGACCCAGCTCATCCAAAAATACAAAGATCCCTCTCAAGCGATTACGGAAGCCTTTAGGCGTATTGTATGCCGAGATCTAAAAAACAAAGAGAAAGAGCTATTGATGGCCTATTACGAAGCTGAACTAAGCCATTACCAAGCCAAGCCAGCAGAAGCGGCCTTGTCGTTGGATGTGGGTGAATATCCCATGGACCCTAAGGCGATTACCCCTCAAAATGCTGCCCTCATGCAAGTTATCGTGAGCCTCTACAATTTGGAAGAAACCATTACCAAAAGTTGATATGGAAAAGGAAATTTTTGAACAAGGATTAAATCACAACAGAAGAAAATTCCTTTCTCGACTGAGCTTAGGCATTGGAAGTGTAGCCTTAGGATCGCTATTGATCCCAGATCTTTTTTCAGGAAAGCAAGAAGCAGAGGATGCCTTGATGCGAGCCCTTCCTCATTTTGCACCCAAAGCCAAACGTATCATATACCTCTTTCAAAATGGTGCACCTTCCCAATTGGAAACCTTTGATTACAAGCCACTTCTAAGAACCAATTTTGGTCAAGATCTTCCCGAGTCCATTCGTATGGGACAAAGACTCACGGGCATGACGGCAGGACAAGATGCATTTCCCTTGGTAGGCTCTTACTTCGAGTTTAACCAATACGGACAAAGTAGGGCGTGGATCTCCTCGCTCTTCCCCCATTTGTCTTCGGTGGTGGATGACCTTTGCATCATCAAATCCATGCATACGGAGGCCATCAATCACGATCCAGCCTTGACTTTTTTCCAAACCGGTGCTCAGGTGGGCAATAGACCCAGCATGGGTTCTTGGTTGAGCTATGGACTGGGCAGCGAAAATGAAAACCTTCCTGCTTTTTGTGTATTGCTCAGCAGAGGCAAAGGAAATGGGCAAGGAGTATATTCCAAATTATGGTCCAGCGGTTTTTTGGATGCTAGGCACCAAGGGGTACAGTTTTCCAACTCGGAAGACCCCGTACTCTACCTGTCAGATCCCAAAGGGATGAGCAAAGACCAGCGAAGAAGGATGCTCGATCAGGTGTCTGCCATGAATGAATTGAGCTACCAAGAATTTAACGATCCCCAAATCACCACCAAAGTGCAGCAATACGAAATGGCGTATCGCATGCAGACCGCCGTGCCAGAAATCACCGATGTAAGCAAAGAACCTGATTCCATCGTCAAACTTTATGGTCCAGATTGCTTGGTACCAGGCACCTATGCCGCCAATTGCCTTCTAGCAAGAAAGTTGTCAGAAAATGGGGTCCGCTTTGTACAGCTCTACCATCAAGGCTGGGATACCCACGACAACCTACCCAACCAAATGATTGGGCAGGCAAAAGATGTGGATCAAGCTTCCGCAGCATTGATTACTGACTTAAAACAACGAGGTCTCTTGGACGAAACCCTAGTCATTTGGGGTGGAGAGTTTGGTCGAACGAATTATTGCCAAGGAAAAATAGCCCCAGAAAATTATGGTAGAGATCACCATCCTAGGGCCTTTTCCATCTTAATGGCAGGAGGAGGAGTAAAGTCAGGCATTGTGTATGGAGAAACAGACGATTTTGGATACAATATCCTAGAAAATCCCGTACACGTACACGACTTCCAAGCTACCGTTTTGAACCTCATGGGAATAGATCATGAAAAATTGATCTACAAGCATTTGGGAAGGCGGTACAGACTCACCGATGTGCATGGAAAGGTAGTTTCAGATATCATAGCTTAACCTCCTAACCCAAATAACGTGTCTCGAAGTACTTCCCTACTTGAAAACCTACTCTTTTTTTGGATTGGAGGCGTGGTAATTCTTCTCCTAGGAGGAGACTACTTGCAGGTGCCCGATTGGCTTTTGGTGGCGGGAAGACTCCATCCTCTCTTACTTCATTTCCCGCTTGTACTGCTTCTTTTGAGTACTGCTCTGCTGTGGTCAAGGTCCGAAAATTGGCAGACACTGGCTCCTAAAATTTTATTGTTAGGAGCAAATTTCGCAGGAATTACCTCTTTAGCTGGTCTAATTTTAGCAACAGAGGATTATGAAGGCTCCAACTTTTCTTGGCATAAGTGGTCTGGAATTGGTAGCTTTTTTCTCGCAATAGGCTTTTATTTTTTAAAAAATGTAAAGCTACAGATCAAAAAAAGTATAGGTCTTGGATTAGCTATACTCTTGTTGCTGGTAGGTCATTTTGGGGCAAATCTTACCCATGGAGAGGATTTTTTACTTGGCCCACTCCTTGCCCAAGAAAAACAAACCCTAAGCCTGGAAGATGCAGAAGTCTTTAGGCATGTGATCCAACCCATCTTGGAATCCAAGTGCGTTTCTTGCCATAAAGAAGGAAAGGTAAAAGGAGAACTTCGGTTAGATTTGGTAGAAGGCATCCTCAAAGGGGGAAAGTCTGGACCCTTTTTTCTTGCGGGTAATCCCGAGCAATCCCTCTTCATCCAACGCATTCACCTGCCCTTGGAAGAGGAAGATCATATGCCTCCCAAAAATAAACCTCAACTTACTGAAGAAGAGCTTGAACTCCTGCGACTCTGGGTTCTTACGGGAGGAAAGGTAAACCAGAAGGTAATCGAACTGCCAGCCGAAGATCCTTTTTATCAACTGATTGCCGAAAAGTTTACCAAGGAAAAAACATACCCCTTCTCCCCCGCAGACGAGGAAGACGTGGCCGATCTCAATACTTTTTTTAGAAAAGTAAGACCCATTTACCCTGGTTCTCCAGCGCTGGAAGTAACTTATTTTGGGACTTCTGCCTTTGATCCCAGTTCCTTGGAAGAACTCTCCAAAGTGAGTGAACAAGTAGTCCGTCTCAAACTGGACCGCATGCCTCTAGAAAATGTGGATTTAGAGTTTTTATCTGATTTCCAACAGCTAGAAGAGGTGTATCTAAACTTTACAGGCATCCCTGAATCCCAGCTAAGCGTATTTTCCCAATTGCCACAACTTCGACTGCTGGCCTTGTCTGGAAATGCCCTCAGCGAGGTGGGTACCAAGCACCTGCTCTCCATGCGCCAAGTGAAAAAACTATTCCTTTGGCAAACTGGCTTAGCTATCCAAAAACAAGAAGAACTTAAAAAAGCGCTCCCAACCACAGTGATCGATTTTGGGTACGATGACAAAGGAGTGATTTACCCATTAAATCCACCAAAAATTGAATTTGATGAGGTGCTATTCCAAGACCAAACCCAAGTGATCCTTTCCCATCCCATCAAATCCACCCAGCTCAGATATACCCTGGATGGAAGCATGCCGGATAGCCTACAGAGTAGCAGGTACACCCATCCTCTCACCTTGAAATCCTCAACTCAACTTCGCGTTAAGGCTTTTGCACCAGGATGGATAGGCAGTGAGACTACGGATACTATTCTTTTCAAAAAAGGAATTGTCCCAACTTCCTATAGTTTGAGTACTTTACCCAACCCACGCTACGCAGCAAAAGGCGCAAGCAGCTTATTTGATGGGATTAAAGGCAAGGCCAACCATAGCAGTGGAGATTGGCTGGGCTTCACCGACTCCCCTTTTGACCTCACCCTTTCCCTTGGAGGCTTGAAAAATCTAAGTGTTTTGGAAATTAGTCTGCTCCTGCACGAAAGTGCGTATATTTTTCCTCCTCAATCGGTAGAACTTTGGGTAGGGAATTCTGGTAAATGGAGTAAGATTCCTGTTCCCAATCTACCCATGTCTACCAAAATCCAAGATCCTAGATTCAGTTTGCTCTCCCTTCCCCTTTCAAATACCCAGGCGGATCAGGTACGCATCAAATTGAGTCCCATAAGCAAACTCCCCTCTTGGCATCCTGGAGCAGGAGCAAAAGGATGGGTATTTGTAGATGAAATCTTAATCCATTGATTTTTGCTTTATGTCTATCCCTAGTTACAAAAAATATCAAGAAATAATTAGCCATAAACTACAACTCGCTTTTGGTCAAGAAGTCCAAATCCTACAAGCGGCAGGGTATTTAGCTTCTACCTTGACCCATCAAGGTTGGGTATATAGCTTCGGTACTGGCCATTCGCACATGATTGCCGAGGAGCTTTTTTATCGTGCGGGAGGATTTGCCAGAGTACGGGCCCTCTTGGTACCCGAACTTATGCTCCACCAAAGTGCCACCGGAAGTACAGAAGCAGAGCGAAAAGAAGGTTATGCCCAGCATCTGTTGCAAGATTATGTTCTTGGTCCTGAAGATGTACTTATTATTGCTTCCAATTCCGGGCGTAATGCTGTTCCTATAGAATTGGCTCAATTGGCCAAAGAAAAAGGAGCTAAAGTAATTGTGCTCACCAATCTAAGGCACAGCAAGTCGGTCAGCTCTAGGCATTCCTCGGGGCTCAAACTGTATGAATTGGGGGATGTAGTCCTAGATAATATGGGGGAAATTGGAGATGCTGCATTAGCTTTAGAGGGTCTTGAAACCAAGGTAGGACCTACCTCTACGGTAGTTAGTACCGCCTTACTTCAGGCAATCTGCGTGGAAGCTACTTCGGCCATCCTAGCCAATGGAGGGCAACCTGAAGTGTTCAATAGCTCTAATTCCGATCAAGGATCGGCCCACAACGAGGGGCTCATCGAAGAATACAAAAAATGGGTTTCGATGCTTTAATCTATCCCTGCACTTCTTCCAGACCTACCAGAAGGTAAGAAAAGTTTAAATCTAGGCGTATATCCAGGACGGTAATAGATGGGTTCCCTGTAGATGGGGGAATTGGCATTAGGTTCTGCTCCTGAATCCGTGTACCGAATATCCATCCCAGGAAAAGCTGAGTTGACCATGACCCTATCGTCCTTGATCGCTACCCCAGGTTTGGGTAGAGCAAAGGACACCCCACCTGCTATTTTTTCTAATCGGGGAAGTTCTTTTTGCCCCACCAAATTCACAAATTGGTTCCATTCCTCTTTCCTACTCTCTTTCATTTCTTCCTCGGTACCCTGTCTAGACCACTCGGGATCGCCCTTCCAAGCCCTTTCCACATAGCCCAACATCTTGGGAAAAAGGTAGTTTTCTAGCATCTCTGTACCCTTGACGGTTTCGGTCCACAATTGCCCTGAAACACCTAGGATATTTTTTCTGCCTTTTTCGGTGAGCAGGGTAAATTTTTCCTCGGCATCCTCCCAATTCCATGGATCTCCCGACAAGGTTTGGTCGTGAGAAAGGTATAATTTTCCAGGAACGGTCTTCCAAGATTGGTACATATCCACTACCCCACTCCAGGTATGGCCTCGATCGTCAGGATCCCAAGAATTGGCAAGATCAAAGTAAAAATTTGCACTCGAACAAATCACAACAGGATAGCCGGCGTTGGCCAATCTATAAGCCATGTCCTCCCCTCCCCAACCTGCAGCTGCATTCCACGCGTAAAGTTTCCACTGCTGAGAGGATAATTTTTCATTAGGAACCACCTCTTCTCCCTGATGAGACTGTCCTATCTCTTCCCAACCTCCCATTTGCCAGCCCTGCTTCGTTAAAATATCCCCAATTCTCAGTCGAAAATAATCCAACAATTCGTCTTGAGATAGATCGGGATTCTTGGCTAAAAACTCCTGACATATGGGAGAAGCCGTCCATACCCCCTTGGGGACTTCATCTCCCCCAGAATGCCAATTTTTACCCTCAAGTCCCACTGAAGCATACATTTTACCAATTTCTACTACCAATTTTTCATAAAACGCATAGGTAGATTCTTGACAAACACACACCGTATTACCCGTAAAATTTTGGGCAGACCGGTACTTGGATTGATCCTCGGGATCGGCCAATCGGTAGGCAAGTGCTTCTTCCATTTTTCCTGCCGAAGCGTAGCTTTGATATCTTTTCTCCATAGCCAAAATCGCTGCTCGAGAGTGGGCAGGCACACCCAATTCGGGAATCACTTCAATGTTTCTTTGCTTGGCAAAAGCCAAAATCTCTTGAAAATCTTTTACTGTATAAAATCCTGTTCCCGTGACGCTTTGTTCTGGAAAAGCTCCAGAGCCATAGTAGGGATATAAAAATTCCGATTCATTTTCAGAAAATCCTCTTCTAGCCCCAAAATCTGTCAATTCGGGAAGTCCAGGGATTTCAATTCTCCAGCCTTCATCGTTGGCCAAATTGAAGTGAAAGACATTCAATTTGTAAAAAGACATCAATTCGAGAATTTTAAAAATTTGCTCTTTAGGTTGGAAGTTGCGGGCCACATCTAAAAAAAATCCTCTGTAGCCAAATGCAGGTTCATCATGGATCTCTACCTGAGGCAAAATCAAGGAGGAAACACCCTCCTTCCAAACCGCAGGGGGAAGCAGGGCTAAAAATGAATTTACTCCAAACCAAGCTCCTGCAGGAGATGAAGCCTGAATGAGTACCTCCTTGCCTACAGTTTTTATTCCATAAGCTTCTAATCCAAAGGATTCCACCTTTTCCAACCTAATGCGTAGCACATCTTCCTCAGCTCGATCTGCCACTCGATACCCATGTAATAACTTTTCCTCCACGTATTCTTTAGGGGCATGGAATTCCGTTGGGCCTTCAACTACAATTTTGCTAGGAGTCATTTCTAGAGCTGCTGCGGTATATTTCCATTCTTTAGGAGAAGGCAAGTAGGGAGGGATTTCATCCTCTGAAAGAGGAAAAATTGCTCTATTTTGTTCGTAACGTTGTGCGGAGGAAGTTACAGGCAAGGGAGTTCCTGTAGCCATAGAAGCCAAGTTTGATTCGCTAATCTCTTCCACTTCATAGTGCTTGATTTCCTCAATTTTTCCATCGGCATGCACCAAAATCAAGGCCTCGGGGGCGTAGGAATTCTTAAAAAAAGGACCTCGACTCCGATAGGCAAAAGAAAAAGGCTTTTTTGGATCTAGTGCAGGGGTTTGGCCTTCTAGCACAAAAAAATCTCCCTGCAAGTGCTTTAGCTGCAGCTTAGGGTCTAATGATTGACTAAAAATGGAAATAAAAATGGTATTGAAATATAATTTCCAACCTGCTTGAATTGGTTTTTCTCCAGCATTGGTAAGAGATAGTGAGGCACTATGCTGCTCGGGTGATGTGAATTTATTTTCCAACAAGTTCCAAGACGCATGAACTTGTGCCTGAGCCCAAGGCTCATAAAAAAAGAAAAGCAAGCAAAAAATCAATCCATGCAAGAAGCTGTGCCGTTTCATATGGGAAATATTAGATTGGTGAACCCAATAAATTTAAGGCGAGATATTTTTAAAACCAGCTACTTTTAATAATTTAACGAAGTAAACCCAAAGCCCTATTTTATCGCCCTATGCAAATTGATCAACAGGCCAAATTACTTCAAGGAAGGTATCTGGCATTAGATGTTTTAAGAGGAATGACCTTAGCCTTTATGGTCATCGTCAATACTCCCGGCAGTTGGAATATCATGTATTCCCCTTTGATGCATGCAGAATGGCACGGATTTACACCAACAGACCTGGTATTTCCTACGTTTTTATTTGTCGTTGGAAATGCCATGAGTTTTGCCTTGAAAAGAATGCAAGACATGAAGGCAGGTAAATTCTACAAGAAAGTATTCACCAGGGCGTTTTTGATCTTTGCTATTGGCTGGCTACTCAATGCTTTTCCTTTCTTTGAACCCAATGATGCGGGTCAACTTGCCTTTATTGATTTAGGTGAAGTAAGGCTGCTCGGGGTATTGCAACGCATCGCCCTAGCCTATTTGGCAGCCGCCCTGTTATTGTATTGGGGGGGAGAGAAATTGGGCTGGATCTTTAGCATTGCTGCCTTACTTGGCTATTGGCCTATACTCTATTACCTAGGTACTCCCGGGGATCCCTACAGCTTGCTTGGAAATGCACCTTTGAAATGGGATCTGGCGGTGATCGGTGAAAAAAGAATGTATACGGATGAAGGTGAACCAGAAGGAATTTTAAGTACACTTACTTCCATAGTCAATGTCATTGCAGGGTATTTGGTAGGAAAATTTGTGCAACGAAGGGGAAATAGCCTAGTCAGTGTACAGACATTGGCAGTACTTGGCCTGGTGTTGATCGCCACGAGTTATGCCTGGGATTTGGTATTCCCTATCAATAAAAAGATTTGGACCAGCCCCTATGTTACGCTCACGGTAGGTTGGGACTTGGTAATGCTCTCTCTTTTGATTTTCGTGGTAGAAATCAAAAATATTGCCTCATGGACCTATTTCTTTCAAGCTTTCGGAAGAAATCCCTTGATTCTTTACGTGTGTTCAGGCGTCGTCATCTCCATCATTTCCTCTATCCCCATAGGAGACAGCGACCTGAAAGCAGTCATCTATGAAAATGCATTTACCAGTTGGTTAAGCCCAAAAAATGCTTCTTTCTTCTTTTCTGTGGCCTACATGTTGTTAATTTGGAGCATAGGCTTCTTGATGGATAAAAACAAAATCTACATCCGAGTGTGACCTAAACTCGAAAGGGCGGAAAATTACTTGTAGCCTTGGGTGATACGCTGCACGTACTTTCCTATGATATCAAACTCCAAGTTGACCTCATCACCTTCTTGAAGCTGGTGTATGGTGGTATGTTGGTAGGTATAGGGAATGATAGCCACAGAAAATGCTCCCTTTTGAGAATTGAAACAAGTCAGACTGATCCCATTGAGGGTAATGGAGCCCTTCTCCACAGTAAGGTTGCCATAGGTAGGATCATAACCCACATCGAGTAGCCAGGAGCCATTTTGATCTATGATTCGATTGATTTTTCCCACCTGGTCTACGTGACCTTGTACGATATGCCCATCAAATCTCCCATTCGCTGGCATGCAACGCTCCAAATTTACTTTTCTACCTACCTTCCATTGTCCTAAGGAAGTTTTTTGAAGGGTTTCGGCCACGGCAGTAACTCGATGCACTTCCGGTCCTTGCTGGACTACCGTAAGGCAGACTCCTTCGTGGGCTACTGATTGATCTACTTTTAATGTAGCACTCAAATCAGAAGAAATATCAAAGTGAACGTTGCTTCCTTCGTGTTGTATTTGAGTGATGGTTCCTATAGCTTCAATGATTCCGGTAAACATAAGTTAAAGGTATCCGTGTCCTCGTTGACTAAAATTTGACTTTCAGCTGTCAAAGTACGGGAAATATTCAATTATCTTCGAATCTTCAAGATCAAATCCCATGCTCAAACTTGAAGATACTTACCTCCACAAGGGCAAAAGAAAGGCCTTAGTAGCTGAGCTTCGAAAAAAAGGAATTCAAAATGAACGCGTTTTGGAAGCCATTAATACCCTTCCTAGACATTTTTTCTTTGATACGGCGTTGATCTCCCATGCTTACGAAGACAAAGCCTTTCCCATTGGCGAAGGGCAAACCATCTCCCAGCCCTACACCGTAGCTTTCCAGTCCCAACTATTAGAAATTGTTCCAGGAGATAAGGTCTTAGAAATTGGGACGGGCTCAGGCTACCAGGCCAGTATCCTACATCTGCTAGGTGCCGACGTTTATTCCATCGAATACCAAAAAAAACTTTTTGATCATACTACCCGATTTCTCCAACGTCTTGGCATTCAACTTCACCTCTTTTATGGTGATGGGACCAGTGGGATTCCTTCCTTTGCTCCTTACGATAAAATTATTGTCACCGCTGGAGCACCCGTAGTCCCCGAACCCTTAGTTCAGCAATTGCGTGTAGGTGGTATTCTCGTCATCCCAGTGGGGGATAGAAAGCGCCAAGCCATGGTTAAAATCACCAAAAAATCTGTTAAAGAAATTAGTAAAGAAGAGTTTGAAGGATTTGCTTTTGTCCCTCTTTTGGGAAAAGAAGGCTGGAAGCTTTAATTACTGGCGCTATTCTTTATTTATTTTTCATAATTAAAAATTCAAAATTTAATTTTGAGCTAACTATCTCTAATTACGTAAACCAAATTTTATTCTATTTTTGAAAAAAATACAGGTATGCCAAGTAAAAAGCTCGCCAAGGATTCCGTGACCATTATGACCGAAATGGTCCTCCCTAACGATACCAATACCCTCAACAATCTGATGGGGGGACGACTCATGCATTGGATGGATATCGCTGCAGCCATTGCGGCACAAAAGCATTCCAACCGAATAGTGGTGACGGCGGCAGCAGACAGTATTTCTTTTAAAGAACCCATTAATCTCGGCAATGTAGTCACCATCCGCGCTCAGGTGACCCGAGCATTTACTTCTTCCATGGAGGTATTTATTGAAGTTACCGCCGATGATATTCCTGCTTCAAAAAAGACTACTACCCACCGGGCCTTCTTTACTTTTGTAGCGGTTGATCAAAATGGAAAACCCATAGAAGTTCCCGAAGTAATAGCTGAGACGCCGGAAGAAAAAGAACTTTATGAGGGGGCCCTGAGGAGAAGACAATTGCGTCTGGTTTTAGCACAGCGAATGAAACCAGAGGATGCTGTAGAATTGCGCTCTATTTTTAATCTAGATAAAAATTAAGGAAGGCCCTAGGATATTTTTTTTAGCGAAAGGAGTTAATTATAACCTCTGCAGCTATCCTTCCTGAAGTCATCGCAGCATTGATGGACCCATGTAAAAGATAATCCCCGGCCAAGAAAATATGGTCGTGAATTTTACACTCCGTGGCAGGAATACTATACTTCATGTCGCCTACCTGAGGCAAGGCATGAGTAATGTTGTAGGTCTTAAGGTGTTTAAATAACTCCGCCTTTTGTCCAGAGATCTCTTCCAATTCAGCCTGTACTTTTTTAATCAATTCCTTTTCCGGCAAATTCGATTCTAAAACAGTCACAGAAAGTAGAGATTTCCCCTCGGGCGCATAGGCTTCCGACACCTCCTCCATACATACCAAGTTATTTATCACACGATCTCCAACCACCAAGCCGATCATGGGCCTTCCTAGAATAGATTTGGGCGAACTAAAATAGAGGTTAATTACTTTTTTGGGAGGATCAAATTGTCCTTGAAGTTGCTTCATGATTTTGTCTGGCTGGACCGCAACGAGAATTCTATCTGCTTTCATTTGCGTTCCATCTTCCAGCTTCAGGGTAGATCCCTCAAGGGAAAGAACTGGGCAATTAAACAAAATCTTTGTCTTTGTCAATCGCTGTTGGAGTTGCTCAGGAATCCGCCCCATGCCCTTTGCTGGAATTGCTGCTTGGCCCTGAGAAAACATTTTAAACACAAACTCAAACATTCTGGAACTGGTAGTCAATTCCTTTTCTAAAAAAATTCCTCGGAAAAAGGGAGTGAAAAAATGGGTGATGATGTGATCAGAAAAACCATAATTTTTAAGGTATTCTAGGGTGGTTAGGGAAGGTGATGCAAAAATATCGTCTGCAGATTTCTTTTTTAATTCTTGGGTAAGGGTAAAAATTTTAAGTTTATCCAAAAAGGTACCCACTTTCGAAAACGCCATTCCAACCAATTTGAGGGGGTTTCTTAAGGGGTCCGTGATGATGTAGGAAGAATTTCCTTCCAGAATGATAGCTCCAGGATCAAAGGTTTTCAGGTGAAGGGAAGAAAAATCCAGATAGCGCTTTGCCTCTGGGTAAGCAGTGTTGAGTACCTGAAATCCATGATCTAAAAGAAATCCAGAAACTTCATCCGTTTTCATTCTCCCCCCTACCCGATCACTTGCCTCAACCAGGATGGGGGAGAATCCAGCTTGTTCTAATTCTAATGCAGCCACTAAGCCTGAGATCCCTGCCCCTACTATGTAAATTTTCTTTTCGATCATGAGTTACAATACCGTTATCAAAACATCTCCTTAAAGTATCCTCATCCACCAACTAGATCATACCTTATCAACTCCTTGGTCAAAAAAGAGTTTATAAAATCTATAGGAATTAGCTATACGGACCTACTTGATATTTTGGGTTGGAGGTAGCGCTCTTGTTCCTCTTTAGTAAGGATGCTGTATCCCAGTTGAGCGGGAGAAGGTCCCATCCATTCCGTTTGTCTGCCTGTAAGGGTGAGCGTTCTCTGTTGAGGATCTATACTGAGTAGCGCAAATAAGGGATCTCTGTAAGGACAAGTCAAGGACAGAGAAGGAAAGTGGTCATGGATATCTGGAGATAAGCTGAGGTGGCTATGCTTTTGACCTACCCAATAGTACGAGGCTGAGTTGAGATGAAGGTAATGGATTCCTTCTTCATAAATCATTTGATCCACATGGGCATGACCGTTGATGGCAGCAATGATTTTTGAAGCAAAAGGCTGTAGCAAGGCACGGATTTCTTGAGCATTATCCAGGGTATAAATTCCGGCTAAAGGCTGATGGGAAACCAGAAGAATGGGCTCATGGGAAGACTCCAATTGATCTTTCAACCAGGCCTGTTGTTGCTTTCCTATGTAGGAAGGGTAGCCAGAGGTATAGGTGGGAGATCCTTCCTCATTTCCATCCAAAACAATCACATTCACTCCTTGTACCGAAAGGGAATAGTAGGGTGCAGGCATTCCATAGGCATTTACCACGGTAGCTTTAGAAAACCCCTCATCCATGTCGTGATTGCCCAAAACATGCATGGCCAAGGGATGACTTTTGGAATACTTCCCTATAAAATCCATGTTTTTTTCGCTTGGTATCGCAAAATCACCCATTTGGATAAGTGCGTGAGGATTTTCTTGCTCCATATGCTCAAGAAAAGTGGCTAAGCGATCCTCTGCATCGTGAATAATATCCTTGTGCAAGTCGGTAATTAACCCAAAACGAATGGGAGAAAGCGAATTTCCAAAAAGAGGCATAAGGGAAGAAGGCAAAATAAAAGAAAGGGAGCCTAGGGCAACTGTCTTTAGAAAATTTCTTCGCTCTGGAGTGCCTTGTGGCTGATTAGCATGTTCTGACATAAATAGGAGAACCTGGGAGTTAGCTAAAGTTTTTTATGAAAAATCAATACCGGAATTAGGCCAAGGAGAGGATGTCGGTAGGCCCCTGGAATTTCTCCAACCACTTCAAAACCCAAGGACTTCCAAAGGGTAACCGCATGGGTATTGGTTTTAATCACATAATTAAATTGCATGGCTAAAAAACCTAGTCTTCTTGCTTCCTCTTGTGCCTTTTCCCCCATCCATTTCCCTATTCCTTGACCCTGAGCCTGGGGAGACACCACAAATCCAGCATTGCAAATATGATTGCCTAAATCCATATGATTGGATTTAAGAAAAAAGGTCCCAACCGCCTCCCCTTCCTTTTCGACCACATAGGTGTATTTTTCCTCTCCTAACCAATAATTAAGTATTTTTTCTTCGGAAGAATCAAGGGCAAAGACATAGGTCCCCCCAGATCTAATCACTGGCGCAAGCATATTCCAAAGAACCTGTTGGTCCCTCTCGTTTGCCAGCCTGTGGGTGATAGATGATTCCATAGCTACATAATTTAAGAATGCTAACTACGCTACCTAATCCAGTATCGCTTTGTTGATATTTAAATTTATATTCGAAAAATGCCTATAAATTTTGAGGAATACGGCGAAGAGAAGAGGATTTTTTCATTCCTATCGCCTAGATACAGTCAAATATCAAATTCTTGAATAAATTGGCTCATCATACAGCCACCATGCCAGCTCTGCAAAAATTTTCTGGATTTCTTTTGGCAAGTGCATCTGCTATTTTTTGGGGGGTATCAGGAACTTGTGCTCAATTTCTTTTCCAATCTAAGGGGGTAGATCCCGCCTGGCTTGTTACCTGGAGGATGTGCCTGGCTGGAGGAGTTCTTGTACTTTTTTCCTTAGCCAAAGAGAAAAGAGCAGCACTACTTATCTGGTATTCGCCTTCTTCTGCCATGAAGTTACTTCTATTTGGCCTTTTGGGAATGGTAGCGGTGCAGTTTACCTACTTTTACAGCATCTCCCTATCCAATGCGGCTACTGCTACCTTGCTCCAGTACATAGGTCCTGTTTTTGTTTTTGCTTTTTATGCATTCAAGCTAAAAAGATGGCCTAGCCTCCTAGAATTTATTTCTTTATTTTTTGCCTTAATTGGGACATTTTTACTCGTCACTCATGGCTCCTTGGATGCCTTGGCCATATCCAAAAATGCCGTCTTCTGGGGGATCCTTTCTGCTTTAGCTTTGGCATTTTATACCATTCAACCGGTAGGTTTGCTGCGTACCTTTTCGGCGGCATCCATCACAGGTTGGGGGATGCTTTGTGGGGGGATTTTTCTGTCCTTATTTACCCAGCCATGGAGTATATCGGGGCAATGGGACGGGGAAACCATGCTGGCCTTTGCCTACATTGTTCTCTTTGGCACCGTCTTGGCCTTTTATTTTTTTCTACAATCCGTATCCAAAATTGGCGCTACCTATGCAAGTTTAATGTGCAGCATTGAACCCCTTGCTGCCACACTCACGGCTGTTTTTTGGCTAGAAGTACCTTTTTCTAGCTACGATTGGATAGGTTCAGTTTTTATTTTAGGTACCGTAGGGCTCCTGAGTCTTTCCAAGAAAAAAGAATAACAAAGCCTGCTATATTCTCGCTTGGTAGGTATATAGTTCAAAATACCTTCCTCCTTTTTTTAGTAGCTCCTCGTGTTTGCCCTGCTCCACCAGCTTACCTTGTTCTATTACCAGTATTTGATCGGCCTGACGTATGGTGCTTAGCCTATGGGCGATGACAAAGGTGGTCCTTCCTTTCATCAATTCCTTTAAGCTAGATTGGATCATGGCCTCAGATTCCGTATCCAAATTGGATGTAGCTTCGTCTAAAATCAATATCCTAGGATCGGCTAAAATGGCCCGCGCTATCGCTATTCTTTGCCTTTGACCTCCAGAAAGCTTTACCCCCCTTTCCCCAATGAGGGTGTCTAAGCCATCTTCAAATCGATCTGTAAATTCATGCACATGAGCTGCTTTTACCGCTTTTTCAAGTTGCTCCAAGCTAGCTTCTGGGCGAGGGAATAGAATATTTTCCCGAATGGTACCTTCAAACAAAAAATCATCCTGCAAAACTACCCCCAGCTGGGATCTAAAGGATTCTAGAGTGATACTTTGAAGATCTATTCCATCCAAATAAATAACTCCCGCATCTGGATTCAAGAAAGTTGCCACCAGTCCGGCTATGGTTGTTTTTCCCGATCCAGAGGTCCCCACCAAGGCGGTGACGGATCCAGCGGGTGCTTCAAAACTTATGCCTTTGACTACTTCCTTTCCCGATTCGTAGGCAAATGATACCTGATCAAAAGTGATCGCCCCCTGAATGGAATTTATGCTAACCGTTCTCTTCGTGTCGTCTGCTTCCAAGGGCATATTCATGATCTCCTCTGTTCGATCTAATCCTGCAAACGCTTCGGTAAGTTGACTTCCTATATTGGACATTTGAACGATAGGGGCAATCATAAAACCCAGGTACAGGGTAAAGGCCAAGAAGTCACCAAAGGTCATTTTTCCTTCCATAATCATGTAGCCCCCGATTCCCATGATGCCAGCAGAAGCCAGGCCTAGCAGGAGCGCTCCTGCAGAAGTTACAAAACTGGTAGCAGTCAAACTTGCCTTGACATTGAGAAACAGTTCCTCCACTCCCTTTTCAAAAGATTTGATTTCTTGAGCCTCCGCATTAAAGCCCTTAATCACTCGAATACCCCCAAGGGTCTCTGTCAACCTTCCCGTTACCTGAGCGTTGATTTTTCCTCTTTCTCGGAAGATGGGCCTGATTTTGCCGAAGGCTTTTAAAGACACCAATCCAAAAATGAGTACGGGCAACAACACATAGAGCGTCATCATGGGACTGATGGAAATCAACAAAACCAAGGAAACTATCGCCGCCAAGCCCCCCCCAATCATTTGAGCGAAGCCCGTTCCTACCAAATTTCGTACGCCCTCAACGTCGGTCATGATACGGGAAACGAGTTCTCCCGTTTTTGCATTGTCAAAAAATCGAATCGGAAGTTTGATGATATGTTGCTGCACCTTGGACCTCAACTTAGAGATCAAGTGCTGGGCTTCAACACTTAGAATTTGAGTCAAAGAATAGGAGGTCACCGCTTGAATCACAATGGCCAAAACTACGGCTACAATCAACCATTTAAGTTGGTTCAAATCATTGCTAGGAATGACTTCATCAATCAAATACTTGCTTGCCCCCGGCAAAACTAAGCCTGAAATTCTACTGATGATGATAAGGAAAAGTCCAATGAAAAGTTGTTTTCTTCTAGGCCAAATAATAGTTGTGAATACTTGGCGAAGGGTTACTTTTCGTTCTTTTTTTGATGTCATTTGATGGAGCTATGGGAGAAACAAAAAAAGCCTGTTGCAATAAACAGGCTTTTATAGGGGAGGATGAAGAGATCAATTGGATTTTACAATCACATTGGAAATCAAAGAAACTTTTTCAATAGGTTCGGATGCGTTGGAATAAATGCGAACTACTGCATTTTGCTGACCCATTTTACCGGCAGAATTGAAAGAAACTTTTATTTCCCCAGATTTTCCAGGTGCAATAGGCTCTTTGGGCCAAGTAGGCACGGTGCATCCACAGGTAGCTGCCACATTGGAAATGATCAAAGGCTGCTTACCGCTGTTGGTCAAGATAAAGGTATGCTCTACCTTTTGCCCTTGTACGATATCTCCAAAATCTACCGAACTTTCTTTGAAATTAATTACAGCTCCTGCCTCTTGGGCTTGAGATTGAACCACCATTATTAAAGAAAAGAAACCGATTAAAAATGCAAACTTTTTCATAGGGAGTGAGAATAAATGTTCAACAATCTAATTTTTTAAGTCAATAACAAATAAACAAAAATCAAGGGAGAATAATTCAAATTTCAAGCCAATTTATGCGAGAACCTGGCTGTTAAAAATTCCAAATGGAAAGAAAGAAGAAGAATCTGACCCTATTTACTCCTCTTCCAGTAGGCTTTTTCCAAAAAAAGAAGAGGAGAAATTAACCAAATATACTTCCTCACTTGCCCTAGTGATTGCCGTGTAGAGCCATCTTAAAAAATCCATATCTACTTGATCCTCTAATAAATATCCCTGATCTATAAAAACAGCTTTCCATTGCCCTCCTTGGGCTTTGTGGCAGGTGAGTGCATAGGCAAATTTTACTTGCAGGGCGGTGAGGTAGGGATCTTTACGGATATGCTCCAATCGCTCCGCTTTATTGGCCAAGTCAGCATATTCTTCTGCCACTTGGTCATACAAGTGTTTGTATTGTTCCCTGGATAAAGATGGTCCAGAGGAATAGAGTGGCTCTAAAAGAACCTTTGCCTCGAAATAAGGCTCTTCAGGATAGTCTAAAAGTCTCAATTCAAGAGTGGCAAAACGTAAATCATACCTATCTTCAAAATTTCGAATTTTCATGACTTCCACCAAATCTCCATTCGCTAAAAAATTCACCTTGTCTGAATCGACCATGTAGGTGTAATTATTTTTCACAATCATGAGCAAATCTCCCGCGGCGAGTTCATCTTCATAAAACTGAATGCTGCGTCGGATGTAAAGATTGTAGTTGACGGCAGCTTTGTTGGAGCGCGTAATGATGCAGGTGCCTTCGATCCCATACTTATCGTAAGCATACCTAAGTCCATCTTCCAAGCGCTCAGAAGTCATTTTGTAGGTATCGGTAAAATTTTGCGTTTGAATTTTGATCTGAGGTGGGTTTTGATTCAATTGATTCCTGAGTGCTGTCGCATTGAATAGAATTCCTGAGGTTAGCCGCTGTCGCATCACTTCAGTGAGTTCAATATGATCTGCCTCCAATCGATACTGTCTTTGCAAATAGGCTGAGTCCAGCGCCGGACTACTGCTGCTGCCTACTGGAGGCAATTGGGCAGTATCTCCTACCAGCAACAACCTATTGCCAAGCCCAGAAAAAGTAAAGGTGATCAAGTCCCAAAGCAAATTGCCTGAAATCCCTCCCTCATCCGCCAGCATGGAGGATTCATCTACAATAAATAGCGTGTCTTTGTAATAATTTTTTTGCAACGTAAACCCTCCCCCCATGGTGCTAGGATCTCCCTTGGGTTTGTAAATGATTTTGTGAATGGTGAAGGAAGAGCGTCCAGAATACGTGCTCATCACTTTTGCTGCTCTTCCTGTAGGAGCCAAAAGTAAGGCTCGCATTTCCAATTTTGGAATTATTTTAACCAAGGCAGAAAGGAGTGATGTTTTTCCTGTACCAGCGTATCCCTTCAGAATAAATACAGGATTTTCCTCTACCGGTTTTCTGAAAAACTTATCCATTTTCAGGAAAAATTGCTCTTGTCCGCCGGTAGGAGAAAAAGGGAAATTTTTCCTCAATAAATCGGAAGGAGTTGGAAGGACTTGAGTATTTTTATCCATGCATAAGCTAAGGTAGATGTCAGAAGACAAGATCCGCAAGGAAATCGAATCTAAATTTGGAAATAGGCTGCGCGTTCGCGTCAATGGAATTTTGATTGAAGACGACAAAATTCTTCTTATCAAACATCAAATGAGTGCATCTAGTTTTTTTTGGTCCACCCCGGGGGGAGGAATGTCCTATGGCAGTTCTCTTGAGGACAACTTGAAAAGAGAGTTTTTAGAGGAAACGGGGCTAAGCATTGAACCTATTCGTTTTTTAGGTCTGAGTGAATACCTCTCTCCTCCTTTGCATGCCTTGGAATGCTTTTATTCCGTTAAAATAATGAAGGGGAATGCGATTTTGGGAATAGATCCTGAACTTCCTTCAGAATGTCAAATCATCAGAGAAATCAAATGGATGACCCTAAAAGAAATACATTCTTTGGAAAAAAATTCCTTCCATCAGATTTTTCTTGGAATTAAATCACTTTCAGAATTAGTATTGTATAAAGGATATTTTAATTTTGAAAATAATTCTATAAATAGCACGTTTTAAAACCATCAACCTTACCTAGATTTCTAAATCTCACTAAAAATGAATCTCACAAAAGTTCTCTCAGTAGTATTCTTCGCGATCGCTGCATTTCTCGGCTACCTTCTTTGGAAAGGAGTGGATGACGTCGTTGAGCAAGAAAAAAGAATTGCTTTGCTGGAAGCAGCTACCATCGAAAAATTAGAAATGCTTCGCGATGCACAATTGGCCTTCCAGGCTTCTAATGGAAAATACGCCGGAACCTGGGATTCCTTGAGAACCTTTATTGAAACCGGTACTATCTGGATTGTTCAAAGAACCGAAACCACCAAATTGCTAGATTACGGTGCAGAAGAAATTTCCGTTCGTTTCGATACCTTGGGTTCAGTCTCTGTGATGGACTCCCTATTTAATAGTAAAAAGTATCCTGATTTCAATATCGAATTGCTTCCTGTAGTTCCAGGATCAGGAGGGAAGAAATTTGAGTTTTTTGCAGACAAAATTGAAAAAACAGGGGGATACAAAGTAAATGTGTTTGAAATTAAAGACTCTTCCCCTATCAATCCTGAGAGACGGATAAAGGATGAGAATGGAAACGATAAAGCCTTACGAGTAGGTTCAAGAACAGATGCTTCCACAGAAGGTAACTGGAAATAAAAGCCTCTGAATTGGAAAATAACCCAAAGGTATTCTCAAGTGATAAGTTTGCTTTAGAACAGGTAGCAGGCTTATCACTTTTTATTTATCCGGATTTTTTAATGGTCTTTGCAAAAGACAAAAACCAAACTATCCTCTGCATACATCATTACCTAGTAAAAGACTGGAATGGAATAGGAACTCTCCTGGCTTCTGATTATTTAACCAAACGGGGAGTACCAGTAAAAGCTTTCTTGCATCAAAAAGATTTTCTCCTCGTTCCAGGAGTAGTATTTCTTCAAGGAAAGGAGCTGACCTATTTTAAAGAGTTAAGTGACCTTCCGAAACATCCTTATTTTTTTTCAACCGGTGTAGACAGCAACAATATCCAACTGCTAAGCTTTATCTCGCAAAAATTGCATACACAGCTGGTAAATCTATTTTCTGACCTTACCATCTACCACGGAGCAAGTTCCTTTCTCTCCTATGTGTTTAAGGAACGATTCAATTTAATCGGTCAAGAAATTTGGGTAAATTTATTTGGTAAGCACCTGTATCTGGCTGGATTCACGGATCAAGAATTGATCGTATTCAATCGATTTGAAGTAACTTCAAAAGAAGAAGTATTGAAGTACATATTGATTGGTCTTCATACCCTGCAACATGACAGAAATCATGCTAGGGTCACTTTTATTGGATCAAGTGAGTCCTTGGAAATCAGTGAATCTTGGGCAAAAGAATATCTTGGACATGTCAGGTTATTGGACCCAGCTGCCAATCAAAATTATGCTGCAGGTTTTGTAAAAAAGAATTTACCCCCCATTTTTGAGGCATATTGGCAATACCTATAGGTCATGAAAAAAATAGCCATCTTCCCTGGGACCTTTGACCCCTTTACCAAAGGACATCATGACATCGTGATGAGAAGCTTAGAACTTTTTGACGAGGTGATTGTTGGAATTGGCTATAATTCCACAAAAAAAAATAGATACTTCGAGATTGATTTTATGGTAAGTAAAATTGAAAGCGTGTACGTGAATACACCTAGAGTGTCTGTAGTGGTATACAATGAACTTACCTCTACCCTCGCCAAAAAATATGGGGCTCAATTTCTAATTCGAGGACTTCGCAATACCACCGACTTTGAATACGAAAATACCATAAGCCAAATGAATCGCTACCTGAATAGCGATTTGGATACGGTCTTACTCATTACTTCTCCACAGTATGCGTCTATCAGTTCTACAGTAATTCGAGAAGTACACAAATACGGGGGAGACGTGAGCGAATTTATTCCTTACAGTCTTTAATTGGAATTTACAAGTTCCTGATAACGAGCATACAGATACCTCATGGAGGGATAAGAATCTGATAAGGCTTCTTGAGCACCCTCAGCGGTAAACCATTGAATATCCTCTATTCCTTCTTCTTCCTGAGGTTTCATAGCGGTATCGTTGGAACAATTCATGGTATACCAATACGTTTTTTTTAAGATGGATCTTCTGTTTTGCGTATAGGTATGCCAGGTGGTACAAAAATGTTCCTCCACCTTGACTCTAATACTGCATTCTTCCTCTACTTCTCTTTTGGCGCAAGTTTCTGGGCTTTCTCCTTTATCTAGTTTCCCTTTTGGAAAATCCCATTTCCCAAGCCTATGGATGAGTAGGACTTTTTGTTTTTTAGCCACCACCCCTCCTGCCGCTTTGATGATTAAAAATCTACTTTTTACAAATTTCTTTAGAAGCTTTTTGTCCCTACTTAAGAGTGTCACCGAACCCAAGCGTTTCATTCTTCGGGTACGCATCAAATACAGCAATCGAATAACGACATCGGGGGTGGGCTCTTCAAAAAGTACTTCCCCCTCCCATTCTACCTCCTCAGGAAATTCATCCAGATGGCTATAAATTTTTGAAAAGGACTTGCTTGGTCGCTCTTCAAAAGATAGAATTTCTAACGGCTTATCGTTTACAAAAATCTTCATGGAGAAACAATTGAGCGAACAGGGCTTGACCAAAAATGTATCATGGATAAGAAAATTTTGATCAGAAGTCTTTGCTGAAAAAAGAATTGAAAATGTAGCTCTTGATTTTTTGGCAACTAAGGAAAAAAAATAAAAACTTCCAATGAAACTTGAGGAAACCCTTAATTTTATGCCATGGATATTTTTAACCAAACTATAGCAGCTGAAGTTGCAGAAAAACTTCTAGAGATTGAGGCCATTCGCCTTCAACCTGAAAAGCCATTTACCTGGGCTTCAGGATGGAAATCCCCCATTTATTGTGACAATAGACTTGCACTATCCTATCCAAAAATCAGGAAATTTATCAAAGAAAATTTGGTAAAGGCAATAAAAAAACATTTTCCAAAGGTTGAAGCCATTGCGGGAGTAGCTACTGCTGGGATTCCCCAAGGGGCATTGCTGGCCAATGAACTGGAATTACCCTTTATGTACGTGAGATCCAAGCCCAAAGGACACGGGATGGAAAATATGATTGAGGGAAAAGTAGTGGTTAATCAAAAAGTAGTGGTCATCGAAGACCTTATATCCACAGGTGGAAGCTCCCTGAAAGCAGTTGAAGATTTGAGGCAAGCTGGAGTAGAAGTATTGGGTATGCTTGCCATTTTTTCCTATGGTTTTGATCTTGCAGATAAAAATTTTCAAGATGCAGGAATTCCCCTGGTTTGCCTGAGTGATTACCATTCCCTTTTGCCCAAGGCCGTTGAAAAAAAATACATCGACGAAGCGACCTTAAGCTCTTTGGCAGAGTGGAGAAAAAATCCAAGTGCTTGGAAGCAATAAAGTTTAAATCAACCCATAGCTTCTATTCTATTATTCGTACCAAGTCGCGTACTTAGGATAGTTCTTGGCAGTTCTCAAGATAACTTCCTCCATATTTTCTCCAATAACCTTGACTTTTTTGGCAGGGATCCCAGCATAGATGGAGCCCTCCTCCACTACGGTGCCTGCCAATACTACAGCTCCTGCCGCAATTACCGAGTTGGAGTGAATTATGGCTCCATCCATGACAATTGCACCCATCCCAATCAATACGCGATCATGTATCGTACAACCGTGCACTATGGCATGATGTGCTATCGACACTTGATTCCCTATATATGTGGCCGCCCTCTGGTAGGTACAATGAATAATGGCCCCATCTTGAATGTTGGTATCGTCCCCAATTCGAATTTCATGCACATCCCCTCGGATCACCGCATTAAACCAAACCGTACAGTTCTTGCCCAGGCGTACATCTCCTACTACGGTGGCATTAGGTGCCAACCAACAATTGTCCCCAAAGACCGGAGCGATGCCATTTACCTTTAAAATACAAGCCATGTGCGGAGGATAGTTATTCAATTTCTAAGGTATAAAAAAAAGTTGCGCATCCTGGAACTCTTTTTTGAAAATTTAGTTAAATGTATATACATTTAATTTTTAACCCATCAAAAAAATAATTTTATGCACACCATGACCAAGTATTCTTTCTTCCTCTTTATCATTCTAGGATTAGCATCCTGTAATAAGCCGGGAGATTCTTTAGAAACCTCAGAGGCTCAAACTGCGCTAGCAGGAGCTGGAGATACCCTAAAAGTAGATCCTAACACCACCTCCATTTCCTGGGCAGGATACAAACCTACTGGAAAACATTTTGGAAAAATACCTGTAAGCTCAGGTTTCCTTACCGTAGCTAATGATACCATCACTGGAGGAAGCTTTAGCTTTGATGTAGTAGGGTTAAGCATTGAGGACCTTGCCTCAGATTCAGAAGACTACGGAAAATTGTACGGTCACTTGCAGTCCCCCGATTTCTTTGATGCAGCAAATCACCCTGCGGCAAGTTTTGAAATTACTGAAGTAAGCCCATTTGCAGCAACAGATAAGATTACCGATAAGCAAGAATTTTCTTCTGCCAACACCCCTGCCACCGATAGCTCTCTTACTCCAGCAAACCCAAGCCATTGGATCAGTGGAAATTTAACCCTTCGCGGTACCACAAAAAATATAAAATTCCCTGCTTCTGTAAGTATTACTGGAGGCGTTGTCACAGCCAAAGCTGGATTTAACATCGATAGAACTGCTTGGAACCTCAGCTATGGCAATGAAGCCTCCGCAGCCAACAAAGCCAAGGACCAATTTATATACAATACCGTTTCTCTAGTATTGGATATCAATGCGAAATAACCTCTATTCTAGATTTTTTTATTGAATTGTCTGGTACCTCAAAGTCTTCTCTTTAAGGCTGTGCTTCTTTGGGCACAGCCTTTTTTTCTCATTGGTAAAATATAACCTTAAGAGCACCCCTGGCCCTAAGATGAATTTTACTCTACAATCCTGCCATTTTGTCCGAATTGTATTAAATTTGCATTCCAAACATGAGTTACTTAGGCAACTTTCCTTTGGCACATGCGTAAGTCCAGTAATAAATTCTAAGCTAGCGTTTCCTTTTTCCCATGGAACTTATCAAAGATATTGACCTAATTTCAGCAGAAGAAGCTCAAGCCTGTGACTTTAAGACTACTCCAGAGCTAAGTACTGGAAAAGCGAAAAAAGTCTACATTGAAAGCTACGGCTGTCAGATGAATTTTTCGGATTCTGAAATTGTGGCTTCCATCATGAAAGAAAATGGATACGATACCACTTCCGATGTCTCGACAGCAGATGTAGTTTTTCTTAATACCTGTTCTATTCGCGAAAAAGCAGAGCAAACTGTGAGAAACAGGCTTGTTCATTTCAATGGCATAAAAAAGCATAAGCCAGACATGACCATCGGAGTGCTGGGATGTATGGCCGAACGCTTAAAAGAAAAATTACTAGAAGAAGAAAAAATCGTTGACCTGGTCGTTGGACCAGATGCCTATCGAGAGCTACCTCAGCTTGTTGCCACTGCAGAAGAAGGTCTGAAAGCCATCAATACCTTTTTGTCTAGAGAAGAGACCTACGCAGACATTTCCCCTGTACGACTCAATTCCAATGGGGTGTCCGCATTTATCTCCATCATGAGGGGCTGTGATAACATGTGTTCTTTTTGTGTGGTCCCTTTTACCCGTGGACGAGAGCGAAGTCGAGACCCTCAGTCTATAGTAGCAGAAGCCAAAAATTTGGTGGAAAATGGTTACAAAGAGGTAACATTATTGGGACAAAATGTAGATTCTTACAAATGGTCTCCAGAAGAAAACAACAAGGCTAGATTATCCAAAAAGGAAAAAGAGGTCAGCAAGGTGATCAACTTTGCGCAGCTCTTAGAAATGGTAGCCCAGGTAAGCCCCACTCTTCGGGTAAGATTTTCCACCTCCCATCCCAAAGACATTACCGATGAGGTACTGCATACCATACAAGCATATGACAACATTTGCAAGTACATCCACCTACCAGTACAATCTGGAAATAGCCGGATTTTGGAATTAATGAATCGAACTTACGATAGGGATTGGTATTTGGATCGAGTTAAAGCTATCCGTGAGATTGTAGGAGAGGATTGTGGAATATCTTCTGACATGATTGCTGGATTCTGCACTGAAACCGAAGAAGAACACCAAGATACCTTGAGTCTGATGGATCAGGTGCGATATGACTTTTCCTACATGTTTTACTACTCCGAGCGACCTGGAACCTTGGCAGCCAAAAAATATGCAGATGATATACCTTTAGAAATCAAAAAAAGAAGGCTCGCTGAAATTATAGAGAAGCAAACCCAATTGTCACTTCTTCGAAATCGTCAAGATATGGGAAAGACCCAACTCATTCTCATCGATGGAATTTCAAAAAAATCTAATGAGGAACTGAAGGGGAGAAATTCTGCCAATAAGGTGGTGGTAGTGCCAGCCAAGGGATTGGCCTTAGGAGATTATGTACGTGTTAAAATCACCGATTGTACTGCTGGAACCCTCTTCGGAGAAGTACTAGAAATCAATCCTTCCCTAACATGATTACTGCAGCAGAAATTCAAGCCGTCAAACAACGTTTTGGTATCATAGGAAACAGTCCTTTGCTATCTCATGCCATTCAGGTAGCCATGCAGGCCGCGCCAACAGAGATGACCGTTTTGATAACAGGAGAAAGCGGAAGTGGCAAAGAAAGTTTTTCAAAAATAATCCACTCCCTTTCCTTGCGAAAACATGGGAAATTCATTGCCATCAACTGCGGGGCTATTCCTGAAGGCACCATTGACTCAGAATTATTTGGTCACGAAAAAGGCTCTTTTACAGGAGCACATGAAGCCCGAAAAGGATATTTCGAAGTCACCGACGGAGGTTCCATTTTTTTAGATGAAATCGGAGAAATGCCCTTGGGTACTCAGGCTCGCTTGCTTAGGGTTTTGGAAAATGGGGAATTTATCAAGGTTGGATCATCTAAAGTTCAAAAAACTAATGTTCGGGTCATTACCGCCACCAATGTCAACTTGATTAAAGCGGTAGAAAAAGGAAAGTTTAGAGAGGACCTGTATTACCGACTTAATACCGTTCCGATTTTTGTTCCTCCGCTTCGCGAACGTGGGGAGGACATGGTCTTGTTGTTTAGAAAGTTTACCTCTGATTTTTCTGAAAAGTACCACGTAAAACCAATCACTTTAGATGCAGAAGCTCAAGCGCTTCTTCAGCGTTATCCTTTCCCAGGCAATATTCGCCAACTCAAAAACATTGCTGAGCAAGTGTCTTTGCTTGAAGAGCAGCGTGAAGTAAATGCACTCACCTTGACCAAATACCTACCGGAAGTAGGTGCAAGACTACCCATCACCTTGGCTACTGGAACAGCAGATTCCATGGATTTCTCCGAACGGGACATTCTTTATAAGGTCCTTTTTGACATGAAAAAGGATATGAATGAATTGAAAAAATTGATCCTAGAGTCCTACCAAAATGGGGGGATACATCCCACCATCATGCAAAAGCATCAAGGGCTTTTTGAAGATTTTGAAACCACTACTCTAGCGAAAGAAACCTCTGAAGCTCCCTCCCATTTCTCTATGCCACTGAGAATTGAAAGCACCAAAAAGGAAGAACCTGTAGAGGAGGGCTATGAGGAGGATATCATAGAAGATATCATGCATGAAGAAGACGATACTTCCTTGTCCCTTGAAAGAAAAGAAAAGGAAATGATTTTAAAAGCCTTGCGAAAGCATAGCAACAAAAGAAAGTATGCAGCCCAAGATTTAGGCATTTCAGAAAGAACCTTGTATAGGAAAATTAAGCAATATGATA
>VGMU01000010.1 GCA_016866385.1 Bacteroidota bacterium | reverse complement strand
GAAAGGGAATCTTTTCCCGTAGGGATATTGACTCCTAGTGCAATTGCAAATTCAGAAACCTCTTGTACTGCTCGATACAATCGATCGTTTTCTCCTTTGTTTTTTGCGGGCCACATCCAGTTGGCAGAAAGGGAAATCCCCTTCAATCCATCCGTGATGGGTGCAAAGATCAAGTTGGTGAGCGCTTCGGCAATAGCCAATCGGCTACCAGCCTCCGGGCTAGCCAGAGCGGCTACAGGAGCATGCCCGATAGAGGTGGCAATTCCTTTTTGACCTGTGAAGTCCAGCGCCATGACGCCCACATTATTGAGAGGTAGTTGGATTTCCCCCACGGTCTGCTGTGTAGCTACGCGGCCTGTTACGGAGCGGTCTACTTTATTGGTCAACCAGTCCTTACAAGCCACTGCTTCGAGTTGAAGCACTTCTTTGAGATAGGTGGTTAGTAGTTCTTGGCTGTAATCCGCTTCGGTAAAGATTGCTCCTTGTTGGCTTACATCTTCTAGAATGGTTTTGGGTGAGGATCCAAATAGGTAAGTCAAGTTCCAGTCTACTGGCTTTTCTCCGGTTTTTTGGTTTTCAAACTTAAAGTGCAAATCTCCGGTAGTTTTGCCCACTACATAAAAAGGAGCGCGTTCACGTGCGGAGAGTTGTTGGAGAAGGGGAATGTCTTGTTTGCCCACGATCAAGCCCATGCGTTCTTGAGACTCGTTGCCAATAATTTCTTTGGCAGATAGGGTAGGGTCTCCCACAGGGAGTTGATCGATGTGGATGGTGCCACCGGTATTTTCCACCAATTCGGAAAGGCAGTTGAGGTGTCCGCCTGCACCATGGTCGTGAATGGAGACAATGGGATTGTGCTCACTCTCTGACATGGCACGAATTACGTTGGATACACGCTTTTGCATTTCCGGATTGGAGCGTTGGATGGCGTTCAGTTCAATGGCGTTAGAGAGCTCTCCCGTATTCAGGGAGGAAACAGCCGATCCTCCCATTCCGATGCGGTAGTTGTCCCCGCCCATGATGACGATTTGATCACCGGCTTTAGGTTCCCCTTTTTGGGTGTACTTGGCATTGGTGAAGCCCACACCACCTGCGAGCATGATGACCTTGTCAAAGCCATGCTGCTTCTCCTGCTCTTCGTGCTCAAAGGTGAGAACGGATCCTGAGATGAGGGGTTGTCCAAACTTGTTTCCAAAGTCTGAAGCGCCATTGGAGGCCTTGATCAAGATGTCCATGGGGCTTTGGTAGAGCCATGGGCGTGCAGGGAGGTTTTTTTCCCAGCTTCTTCCTGCTTCGCTTCGGGAATAGGAAGTCATGTAGACTGCGGTACCAGCAAGTGGGATGGAAGCGGTGCCTCCTGCCAATCGATCCCGGATTTCCCCACCCGACCCGGTAGCGGCCCCGTTGAAGGGTTCTACAGTGGTTGGGAAATTGTGTGTTTCTGCCTTGAGGGAAAGCACCGTTGGGATGTCTTTTATCTCAAAAAAATCGGCTTTTTGCTGGGTTTTGGGAGCAAACTGTTGAACCGATGGACCTTTGATAAAAGCCACATTGTCTTTGTAGGCGGATGCGATTCGATTTGGGTGACGCTTGGAGGTTTCTTTGATCAATTGAAAAAGGGTCATCGATTGCTCTACCCCATCGATGATAAAGGTACCGTTGAAGATTTTGTGGCGGCAGTGCTCCGAGTTGACTTGCGAAAAGCCAAATACTTCAGAATCTGTTAAGGGTCGAGCCAACTGGGAAGAAACTTGATTCAGGTAATCTAACTCCTCTTGGCTGAGCGCAAGGCCTTCTGAAACATTGTAGGCAGCTATATCGGTGATGGATCGAACTGGCTCGGGTTGTAGCTGAATGGTAAATATTTCCTGATCGAGTCCTTCGTATGCTTTTTGGAGCATGGGATCGATCGCCTCTCCTTGCTGTATGGGGGTAAATTCTTCGATGCGCTGAATCCCGTGAATACCCATGTTTCCCGTAATTTCCACTGCATTGGTAGACCAAGGAGTAATCATTTCCTTTCGAGGACCTGAAAAATTACCTTCAATTTTTTCCTTCTCTAAAAAAGTGGCTTCCCCAAAAAGCCAAAGTAATTTTTCCAAGTCTTCCTTAGATAGGGGATGGGGTGTTTGAACTCCATAGATGAGTTTCTGAGGGGATTCAAAGAAGAAAATCATGTCCTAGGGCGGGTAAGAAACAAAGGTAAGAATTTGAGGGGTACAATCGAAAACCCGGACACCTAAGTTTTCTTTTTTTTAAGCCTTAGCCAAAAGGTAAAGACCGTCCTTAGATGAAATTATCCAAGCCTGTAAATTCCAATCGCTAGGGACTCGGAGATGGATTCTCGGGGTATTTTTTTTATAAAATAAACTTTTGTTAAACTTATTATTTAAAAAATAAATGGAAATATAAAATTCAGTTAACAGAATATAAAAATAAAAATAAGTTAAAAAAACAAATAAAATATATTTTAATATTTAAAAAATATCATTTTTAGGAATAAAATTTTAAAATAAAACCAAGGAAACTTTAAACATAAATAAAGTTTCCATAGTTTTGTCTCCGAAATTAGAAATCAGTTGGAGACTAGGCAGAGAATTTTAGAGGCAGCAACCGAGCAATTTGCCCGATTTGGGGTGCGTACCATTACCATGGAAGATTTGGCTCGACAGGTAGGAATTTCTAAAAAGACGATCTACCAAGAATTTGAAGACAAAAAGGATTTGGTCAAGGCGGTGTTTGCTCGGATTCTGGAGGAAGACCGACAGCGATTGGCTTTCATTGCCGAACAAGGGGATGGCGTGATAGAGCACTTGGTACAGACCTCAAAAATGATGAGAGAAAGA
Organism: Bacteroidota bacterium; assembly: GCA_016866385.1. GTDB lineage: Bacteria > Bacteroidota > Bacteroidia > Cytophagales > Cyclobacteriaceae > Algoriphagus. The sequence goes on along the minus strand of VGMU01000010.1, from coordinate 58,482 downwards.
CTCACCTCCATCAATCCTCTAGTCATACTAGAAGTACAGAAATATTTTCCAGAAGCATGGAAAATTTTTGAATCCTTCAAGGAGGATACCATTCAAAGTGATTTGGTAAAGGTCCTGGAGAAGGGCAAGGAACTAGGGTATTTTAGAAAAGAAATTGATTCCAAGATTTTAGCCAAAGTTAGAATAACTCAGATTACCTCGGCTTTTGATCCTAGAAGCTTTGCTGATGTAGAGTACAATTTGGTGGAAGAACAAATGGTCATTTTGGATCATTTCCTCCATGGCATATTTACTGAGAAAGGGAGAGAAGCCTACCTATTCCAGCAAAATATTTTGACTTAAAAAAACCAACTAAACCATGAAAAACTACCTTTTTTTGGTCTTAATTCTTTCCATGGGGATAAGTCCTGCAGCTGGTCAACAGGTGCTTGAACTTACCCTAAAGGAGGCAGTAGACTATGCCGTAGAAAATAATCCAAGTACAAAAAATGCTCGCTTGGAAGTATTGATATATAAGGCTACCATAAAAGAAACAACTTCACGTGGATTGCCCCAAATCAATGGATCCTACAATTTGGATTACAATCCAAAAATTCCTGTAGTTTTTCTTCCCAATCAGCCTCCCTTTGGAGATCCTTCCATACCCAGCGATGTGATTCCTGCACGATTCGGAGTGAGCTATTCCTCAGGATTGGGAGTCAATATTTCCCAAATGATTTTTGATGGATCCTTTTTTGTGGGATTGCGTGCTGCTAAAACCCTGTTGGAATTGACCAATAAGGATGTACAAAAGGCAGAGAATGACGTGATCGAGCAAGTAAAGAAGGCTTATTTTGGGGTTTTGGTCAATCAGCAGAGAATCAGACTTGCCCTAGCCAATTTATCTCGATTGGATACCTTATTGAAAGAAACTAAGGCACTAAATGAAGCAGGTTTTGTAGAAAAAATAGACGTTTCTCGGGTACAGGTGCAGCGCAACAATACTTACACCCAAGTGCAGCGCAGCCAAACTGCCTTAGAAATCAGTCAAGGTTTATTGAAATTACAGATGGGCTTGCCCTTGGAATACGAGATATTTCTCAAGGATTCTTTACAGGATTTGAAACTTTCAAAGGAATTTTTGGGCCTGCTTGCAGAAGAATCTGGTTCTAGGATAGAATTGGAGCAGGTAGCTACTCAAATAAATCTAGCTCAACTAGATCTCAAAAATAATTTAAGTCAATACATGCCGAAAATCGATTTTCAGGGAAATGCGCGAAGAAGTGGGGCAGGAAATGAACTCGAAAGGGTATTTAATGGCAACAATTGGTTTGGCAGTTCCTTGATTGGAGTGAGTCTTAGTGTTCCCATTTTTGATGGGTTTTCTAAGGCTTCTAGGATTCAAAAAAATAGGGTTCAACTCAATCAACTCGAAAATCAACGCACCTTCTTACGAGAATCCCTTAAAAGCGAGTTGTATATGGCAAAAGCCAACCTCCGCAATGACCTTCAGGTGTTGACGGTGCAAGAGGAAAATCTGCAATTGGCCAAAGAGGTTTTTGAAATTGCTCGAATCAAGTACAGCGAAGGAGTAGGATCAAATCTGGAGGTAGTGGAAGCCGACGCCTCCCTGATTGCCGCCGAAATCAATTACCTCGGGGCACTTTATGATGGACTAATATCTAAAGTAAATCTAGAAAAAGCCCTAGGAATCCTGAAGGCTGATATCACAAACTAAACCAACGAACTTTCTCTTTTTCTTTCACGCTCATGAAATCACTAGTTTCCCTTACCTCTCTACTTATCCTCATTCTGGGGATATTTTCCTGTACTTCAGACTCTATTGAAGCCAAGAAGGCAGAATTGGAATCCCTTAAAAGCCAGGTTACGGACTTGAATGCAAAGATCAAAACCCTGGAGGAGGAGCTTATTGCAGCTGACCCTGAATTTGCAGCAGCCAATAAAAAATCCCTACTCATCACTACGCTTCCGGCTCGTAAGGGAACGTTTACCCATTACCTGGAAGTGACTGGATCGGTACTTTCTAAAAAGAACGTGACCATAAGTTCGGAAACCGTGGGGAGAATTTTAGAAATTCCCGCTCAGGAGGGCATGCGGGTGACTCGCGGTCAGATTCTAGCGAGGATAGATTCTGAATCCCTGCAAAGAAGTGTAGAAGAATTGGAAAACAGCCTTGCTTTGGCTCGTACAGTGTTTGAAAAGCAAGAGAGGCTTTGGAATCAAAAAATCGGAACAGAGGTACAGTACTTAGAATCAAAAAACCGAAAAGAGGGTTTGGAAAAAAGCTTGGCCTCGCTCAAAGCTCAATTGGCAAAATCACTGATTCGTGCTCCTTTTGCTGGTACTATTGAATCGGTACAAGTAAGGTTGGGAGAATTGATGCAACCAGGGCTTCCCATGTTCCAATTTGTGGGAGAAAGCGATCTATTTATTGAAGCGGACCTATCTGAAAATTACATCAATGCCATTGCCAAAGGAGATTCCGTTCAAATTTCCTTTCCTTCCATCAATAAAAATATAGCTTCTAAAGTGTCGGCAACTGGAGCGATTATCAACCCCAACAATCGAACCTTTAAGGTAGAGGTCGCGCTGCCAAACCTTTCAGAGGCAAAACCAAATATGCTTTCTGTGTTGAAGATAAAAGATTACACCAACGCCGAATCCGTGGTAGTTCCTGGGCATTTGATCCTGTCTGACACCAAAGGAGATTATGTATTTGCTGTGGAAAATGGGGTGGCCAAGAAAAAATATGTAAAGCGAGGTTATTCCTCAGGGGAAGAGACAGAAATCCTTGAAGGATTGGTAGGTACCGAAATTTTGGTGGACAAAGGCTTCCGTGAGGTAATAGATAATTTTAGCGTCAACGTAGCGAAGCAATAAGCATGGAAACTCCTCAAAAATCAAAAACCATCCGGGAATTTGGTTTGTCCAGCTTTAGCGTGGACAATTCCACCTCGGTGATCATTCTGACGCTCATCATCACGGTCTTAGGCTTAGGGGCTTACCGTTCCATGCCTAAGGAAAGTTTTCCTGAAATTGTGATCCCTACCGTCTATGTAGGTACTCCTTATCCGGGGAACTCTCCTGTGGATATGGAAAACTTAATCACCAGGCCAATTGAAAATGAATTGAAATCCCTGAGTAATGTAAAGGATATCAAATCCACCTCTGTACAGGATTTTTCTACTATCATTATTGAATTTACCCCTGGAATAGAAATTTCCAAGGCCATCCAAGAGGTTAAGGATGCAGTAGATCAGGCGAAAAGTGATTTGCCTACCGATTTGGATCAAGATCCTACCGTCCAAGAGGCCAATACCTCCGACTTCCCCATCATGAATGTGAATATTTCTGGTCCTTATTCTGAGCAGGAATTGAAACGTTTTGGAGAGTATTTACAAGATGCTATCGAGAGACTCCCGGAGATTTCTAAAGCAGACCTTGCAGGTACGGTAGAGCGGGAAATTCAAATCAATGTGGATCCCTACAAAATGGAATCTACAGGCGTGAGTTTTGGAGACATTTCAGGAGCCATTCAAGGAGAAAACCTGACCATCTCGGGAGGAAGTATCAAAACGGGTGATTTTGAAAGAACCCTTCGGGTAAATGGGGAATTTTCAGACCCTCAAGAGCTTTTGGAGATTATCGTGAAGACTGATCAGCAAAAAATAGTTTACCTCAAAGACGTGGCGCAAATTGAAGATACGTTTAAGGACAGAACTTCCTATGCGCGAAGTAAAAATCTCCCGGTAATCACCCTCAATGTCACCAAAAGAAGCGGAGAAAATCTTTTGGATGCTTCAGATAAAATCAAGGAGATAATACAAACCACAAAAGCGAATAGATTTCCAAGTAACATAGAAATTTCCATCACCAACGATCAAAGTAAGCAAACGCGTACCCAAGTGAGTGACTTGGAAAACTCTATCATTTTTGGTATGATCTTGGTCGTTTTGGTCCTCATGTTTTTTATGGGCTTCCGCAATTCCCTTTTTGTGGGTTCTGCCATTCCATTATCCATGTTTATCTCCTTTTTGGTCCTGGATTCTTTTGGAATTACGCTCAATTTGATGGTGTTGTTTTCCCTCATCCTTGCCTTAGGGATGTTGGTAGACAATGGGATCGTAGTGGTGGAAAACATTTATCGCTTGATGCAAGACGGAACACCCCCGATTCAAGCGGCGAAGGAAGGGGTAGGAGAGGTAGCTTGGCCTATCATTACTTCCACGCTCACTACCTTGGCCGCCTTCCTTCCCCTCGCGTTTTGGGACGATTTGGTGGGTGAATTTATGAAATACCTGCCAATTACCTTGATTATTGTGCTCTCTGCTTCCCTATTTGTGGCTTTGGTCATCAATCCAGTGATGACCTCCTTGTACATGAAGATCGAAGACATGAGCAAGGATAAACCAAAAAAAGGATCTGTTCGAGCTTCCATCTCTTTGGTGCTGCTTTCTATGATTTTTTATGTGCTGGGATGGACGAGTATGGGAACGCTCAGTGTGACCTTTGCCCTGCTTACGGTAGTGTATGTGTTTTACGTCAGAAAATGGGTGGGTTGGTTTCAGGCCGTTTTCTTGGTCAACATGGAAAATGGTTACGAATCACTCCTCAAATTCGCTTTAAGAGGAAAAAACCCAGTGAAGTTTCTGCTAGGTACTTTTTTCCTTTTGATTTTTTCCATTCTGTTATTAGGCATTCGATCGCCTAAAGTGCTCTTTTTCCCAGATAATCAGCCGCAATTGGTCAACGTGTTTGTTGAATTCCCCATTGGAACCAGCATAGAATCCACCAATGCATTTGTGGACAGCATGGAGGATGAGATGGTAGATAAGTTAGCTCCTTTTGGGGGCATCATTGAATCGGTGATTACCCAAGTGGGCGAGGGTACTGGAGATCCAACTGAGGGGCCTAGTTTACAAGCTACTCCCCATAAAGCAAAAATAACCATAGGCTTTGTAGACTACATCGACCGACAAGGTATCGATACCAACGAGGCCATGGAGGTAGTTAGGGACCTGGTAAAAAACTATCCTGGAGTACTTATCACGGTAGATAAGCAAAGAAATGGCCCTCCAGTCGGCAACCCGGTCAACATCGAGTTTGTGGGGGAAGATTACGAACAATTAATTGCCTTCGTAGAAGAAAGTAAAGCCTATCTGGAATCCAATGCCATTCTTGGGCTGGAAGAACTCAAGACAGATCTTTCCTTGGGTAGCCCTGAGGTAGTAGTACAAATCGACAGAGAAAAGGCCAGGAGATTTGGTTTATCTACCTCTACCATTGCCACGGAATTGCGAACCTCCCTGTTTGGGTTGGAAGTCTCTCGATACAAAGAAGGAGAGGAGGATTATCCCATCTTACTTAGGCTTGACGAAAATACCCGCTACGATATCAATACCTTGGTCAATAAAAAAATAGGTTTTAGGGATAAGTTTGGCAACAAAAAAGAAATCCCTATTTCCTCTGTAGCGGATATACGCTATGGATCTACCTATGGATCAGTGAAAAGAAAAGATAGTGAAAAGGCCATTACTATGTTTTCAAATGTCTTGGAAGGCTATAATCCTACTGAAATCAATGGTCAAATTCAGGAATTGATGGCGGGCTACCCCGTGCCTGAAGGAATCTCTATAAAATTTACAGGGGAGCAGGAAGAGCAAGCCAAATCCCAAGCCTTTTTGTTGAGAGCCCTGGGCATAGCCACAGCGCTGATCTTTCTGATCATTGTAGCCCAGTTTAATTCCGTAGTTAGTCCCTTTATTATCATGACTTCTGTACTTTTTAGTACCATTGGGGTCTTTTTGGGATTGGTTATTTTCAATATGGACTTTGTGGTGATTATGACCGGGATAGGGATTATTTCCTTGGCTGGGGTAGTGGTCAACAATGCCATCGTACTGATAGATTATACAGATTTGGTGAGGACCAGGAAAAGAGAGCAATTGGGAATTGCCAAGGGAAATTACTTAGCTTATCCAGATTTACTTGCAAGTATAGTGGAGGCAGGCAAGACACGACTTCGTCCGGTATTGTTGACGGCCATTACCACGGTCTTGGGATTGATTCCCTTGGCCATAGGAATGAACATCAATTTTGCGACCCTATTGAGCGAATTTGACCCTCAATTCTACGTAGGAGGGGATAATGCAGCCTTCTGGGGGCCTATGGCTTGGACGGTAATTTTTGGGCTAACCTTTGCCACACTTATTACGTTAGTACTAGTACCAGTCATGTACCTGCTCACCGATAAGCTTACCATTAAGCTTCGTGGGCGATAAGCATTACTGATAAGGTTGGTGGTTTTTTTGATTAAACCCTTGGAATGTTGTTCCAGGGGTTTTTTTATTTGTAGTGTGGAAATAAAGATGTTTTTTTAGATTTACCCCCCAAGCCTAAGTACGCATGCAAGAATTTCAGTGGTACGTGATGTATACCAGCTCCCGAGCAGAGAAAAAAGTTGCCGATCGATTGCAGAAGGAAGGAGTTGAGGTTTTTTTACCCTTAGTGGAAGAGCTTAGGCAATGGACAGATCGAAAAAAAAAGGTGCAAAAGGCCTTATTTAATGGCTATGTTTTTGTTAAAACCCATCGCAACCATTTGTGGAACTGTCTGCAAGTACCTGGGGCGGTGAAGTTTGTAAATTTTTCTGGGGTACCAGCGACCATCCGCGAGGAGGACGTAGAAATCATACAACGTGTAGTGGCTACGGGAGTGGCCATAGAAACGGATGGCTCTGAAATTGCCCCAGGAGAAAAAGTAAAAGTCATTGGAGGATCCCTTCAAGATATGGTGGGGGAATGCATAGAAAAAGGAAATAAGGATTATTTTTTGATTCGAATTCCAGGGATTTACCAAAATATATTGGTGACTATCCCAAGAAAATTCTTGCAGGTTATTGAAGGGGTTGCTTCGGTGCAGGACTAATTCTTAACTTTTTATTCGGTTTCTTTACCTAGGCCTCAATTTGCCTCAAACGCGCGCTGAATTTCTTCTTCGGTAGTTTTTAGTTTTGTCTTGCAAAAAGTGACCAAGGTAGCAGCTTCTTTTACCAGTTCTGATAAGGTATCGATGGATGCCGATCCTTCTTCAAGTTGCGCCAATATTGCTTCCAAGCGCTGCATGGCTTGGGTGTAGGTGTATTCTTTCATTTTTTCTCTATGCTTGTGATGGTACTGCTAATTTTCTGTTGATAGGTGTATGTGGTCATGCTTTCGCCCACCTGTACAGTTTGCTCCTGAATGGGTTTGCCCTTGATTTCACTTCGTGTATATCCCTTTCTAAGTACGGTCGCTGGATCTGCCTGATTACACCTGTATTCCAGTTGTACTACGCGCTCGTGTTGAGCATCGAGTACCTGAGAAACCTCCTTTTTTAGGAGGACTTCTAATTGGGCTTGACTATTTTTTTCAACCTTGAGTAAATTTTTTCCTGCTTGAAGCACTCGAGAAGGGTATACCGTCAGCGCTTCCCTTTCTTTGGAGATCCACATTTTTGTGAATCCCTTGAGTTGAAGAGCACATTCCTGAATTTTACCCTCTTCCTCTTTAAATCTCCCACGAGTAATCCAATCCAATCTTTGAGAACAGGTATTTACCAATTCTTCAAATTCCCTAAAACTCGAAAGCATAAATTCTGCTACTGCTGTGGGGGTTTTGAGTCGCGTATGAGCCAGTAGATCGGCTATGGTTTCATCCCTTTCGTGGCCAATTCCTGTAAATACAGGTAAGGGAAAATTGGCAATTCTTACACCTAAGCGATAGTCATCGAAGCAATCTAAATCCAATTGTGCACCTCCTCCTCGAATTAGAACTACCCCTTCGAGTTGCAAGCGCTGAGCTGCTTTTTCCACTTGATCAAAAGCAGAAAGTAAGCTGTCTACCGCTTCATTTCCTTGCATCAAAGAGGGGAAAAGCTTGTGGTATAGTCGGTATCCTTGGGGGTTATTTTCAAGTTGATTGACAAAATCACCATATCCTGCAGCAGAGGGACTGGATATAATAGCGAAGCGTTGGATGACTGCTGGGAGAGGAAGGCTGGCATTTTTTCCAAAACTACCTTCTGAAGTCAATCGATCTATGGTTTCTTGTCGAACTCGTGCCCTCTCTCCTAAGGAAAATGAAGGATCAATGTCTTTTACATTAAGGCTTAGGCCAAAAACGGGATGAAAATTTACACTCACTTGTGCCAAGACCTTCATCCCATTTTTTAGAGAGGTGCCGGTCAAGGCCTCAAATTTTCCAGCTACAGTTCGGTAGGTATATTGCCAGATAGTGGCACGAATTTTTGCTGCAATTTGGTTGCCCTGCTTTTCTACGAGTTCGAAGTACACGTGTCCCTGAGGAGCTTGCCTAAAATCTGCAAACTCCCCAATCACCCACATTAGGGGCTGAAGTTCCTTTTCCAAAACTTCTTGAATGTGCTCGGAAAGTTGTGAAATCGAGATGGCTTCCATAGGGATTAGAATTCCAAAGCCATGGATATTTTTTCACCTAATTCTTGGCTAGCACGCAGTAAGGGTAACCTCACTTGGTCGGAGTGGATCACTCCCATTTTATATAGTAAGTGTTTGATTCCCACAGGATTTCCTTCCTGATACATCAAATCATTGTACTTCAGTAGGGAATAGTTGGCATGAAGAGAAGCTTGCAAATCTCCATGGACCATCTGGGTAAAAGTAGAAGGAAAAGCATTTGCGAGCACGGAAATAACGCCGCTTCCACCTATGCTTTGAATGGCTTTTGTGAGCATATCTTCTCCAGAAAGCAACAAAAAATCTTTGGGCATGGCCGAAGCTATGTGTATGCATTGTTCCAGATTGCCGCTGGCTTCCTTTATCCCAATGATGTTGGGATGATGCGAAAGGGTTAGGGTAGTAGAAGCAGTCATGTTGGACATGGTCCTACCGGGTATATTGTATAGCATTACCGGTACTGGGGAGGCATCTGCAATGGCCCTAAAATGAGCAATGATGCCAGCCTGTGTAGGTTTGTTGTAGTAGGGGCTCACCGACAGGATTGCTGCTACCCCATAAAAATCTGTTGACGAGAGGGTATCTAATACCGCTTGGGTATGGTTACCCCCTATTCCAACCATAATGGGACATCTTCCTTTGGTATGTGCCACACATGCTTTAAGGACCTCTGCCTTTTCTGTGGCACTGAGCGTGGCAGATTCTCCTGTGGTGCCTAGAGGCACCAGATAGTCTGCCCCACCAGAGATTACATGATCGATTAGGTTTTGAAAACTAGCTATGTCAATGCGAAGATCTTCAAGAAATGGGGTTACCAATGCGACTCCTGTACCTTTAAATGCATTCATAGTAGTGGCTTTAATTCCAAACAAATATAGGACCTATGAGGTTTTTTTAGAGATTAAAAAAAGAAAAAAGCCTGATCGAAAGTTTTTTTAAGATTTTGTTTTTCCTTAAAAATCTTCTCAAAGACAAGCGATTTTTAGAAATCCCATTCATTTTAAAAATAGACTTAAAAAAAGGACTAACTTTTACTCCAGGTATACTACAGCTAGGTTAGACCAAGGGTTCCTAGCTATATACTTTAGGGCTTGATATTTTAATTAAATTTGAGAAAAATTCCTTGATTATTCGTACGTGGAAATTGTAATTATACTGGTGCTTGTGCTTATCAATGGCATTTTTGCCATGGCTGAACTTTCCTTGGTTTCCGCTCGGAAATTTAAGTTAGAAAGTTTGAGAAAGCAGGGCAAACTTGGGGCAAAGGCAGCCTTGGAGCTCTCAGAAAACCCCACCAAGTTCATGTCAACCGTACAAATTGGCATCACGCTGATTGGAGTTTTGCTTGGGGTTTACAGTGGAGAAAATTTGACTGATGATTTGGATAAGGCCATACAAGGAATTTCTTTTTTGGCTCCTTATTCTACTTCCATCGCAGTAGGGATTGTCGTGGTAGGCATTACGTACCTCTCTATCGTTTTGGGTGAACTTTTTCCCAAAAGATTGGGGATGACCTTTCCCGAACAAATTGCCTTGAGGGTTTCCAAACCCATGATGGTTTTATCCAAAATGACTAGTCCCTTTGTTTGGCTTTTGAGCGTTTCCAACGATTTTTTGCTTTGGGTTTTTCAAATTAAGCATACCTCAGAGAGTAAAATTTCGGAAGAAGAGTTAAAGGCCTTGATCAAGGAAAGTGCAGAAGGAGGGGAGATCATGAATATAGAGCAGGATATTGTGGAGCGGGTCTTTGAGTTGGGGGATAGAAGAATCAACACCCTGCTTACCCACCGTAGCGAATTGGTTTTTTTTGATGTGGAGGACACCGAAGAGGAGGTTAGAAAAAAAATCAGTCAAGAAAAGCATTCCGCCTATCCTCTATGTGCAGAGGGAGATCTGGATAATATCACGGGTATTGTTTTGGTCAAGGATCTCTTCGATAAAAGTCTTCAAGAGGGCTTTGATCTGAAGAAAATAGCCAAACCCCCTTTGTTTTTAAATGAAAGCATGTTTGCCTACCAAGCTTTGGAACTCTTTAAAGCCCAACGCTTGCACTACGGGTTGGTGATTGATGAATATGGAGTGACAGTTGGTATTGTAACCATGGATGATGTGGTAGATGCCTTGGTGGGAGAGGCTACCGAGCTTGACCAGTCGGATTATCAATTGGTTCAGCGGGATGAAAATTCTTGGCTCATTGATGGTCAGTATTCTATTATTGATTTTGAAAAGTATTTTGACCTTGAGATTTCCTATAAAAATAAGAGCTTCACTACCTTGGCAGGCTTAATACTTCATAAAAGTGGCTCCATTCCAAATGTTGGGGATTCGGTGCAGGTCCAAGACCTCATCTTGGAAGTGGTGGATAAGGATGGGCAAAGAATCGACAAAGTCCTGGTAACCAAATCTTAGGTTTTTCTTCTTCCTAAATTTTTTTGATTTCCCTTTTTCTTATTCTTGTTGGGAATGCTGGACAAGTTTCAAAAATTTTTCCTCTGAAAGTAAAGGAATTCCCAATTGAATTGCCTTTTCTTTTTTACTTGGGCCCATGTCTTCCCCTTCAATGATAAAATCCAGTTGCTTGGAGACGGCGCTCAGGTATTGTCCTCCATGGGCCTGTACAAATTCTACGATTTCATCCCGTTTAAAATGCTGCAATTTCCCAGATGCGAGGATTTTCTTGCCTTCTAGCGCAAAACTAAGCGATTGCTGTTCTTTTTCCTGCAATTCAAACTGAAGTCCATGAGCCTTCAGCTTGGCAAGGCATTTCTGGTTATCGGATTGAGCAAAAAATTCCTGAAGGCTACTTACTAAAGTTTCTCCAATCCCATTGATGGCCAACAATTCTTCACTACTGGCTGCTTGAAGTTTGTCCAAGGTTTTAAATTGCTTGGCTAACAATTGAGCGGTATTTTCTCCAATATTTCTAATTCCTAAGGCAAACAATACTTTTTCAAATCCTTGATTTTTGGAGGCATAAATCCCTTCCATCATGTTGCTTAGCACCCCTTCTTGAAACGTATTGGCTTTTAACTTTTTAATTCGCTCCTGAAGTTCATCGGGTAGCGCCAACTTTAAATCTAAAAGTATGGTGTGTACTGTACCGTGACGCTGGCTAGCCTCTACCAAATGCTCAAAGGAAACTCTTCTACCTAGGAAAATTTCTAAGACCAGGGCCACAGGCACAAAATCCTCAACTTTCATCAGTTCGGAATGCGCATCTAAGTTCTGGATCAAAAAATCAACCATCCCCACATTGGAAGGAACTTTCTTCTTCCATTGCTTGAGTTGGGCTTGAAATGCTCTCAGTCGGTCTCTCAAGGGAAGGTGGATAGTTTCCTCAAGGCTGTCTTGAATTTGCTTGTAGGAAATTCCCTCAGTCAATGCAAAAAGTGCTTTTTCTAGATTAATGTAGAGAAGCCCTGTTGCTTCACGCTCGTATTGGTCTTGACTCATTTCTAAGCCAAGGAGGTCTTTCTGCTTGGCATCCAACTCGTAAATATCTGCATAGGTCCTAAGAAAGCCTTGGTCAATCAGGGCTCTAATCCTTTCGGTTCCTAGGCTATCAATATCCATGGCTCGCTTGCTTACGAAATGCTCAATTTTCCCTAAAATTTGAGGAGGGCAGGCAGCCGAGTTGGGACAATAATGCTTAGCCTCCCCTTCCTTACGGACTAGGGAAGTCCCGCATTCTGGACAGGAGGAGATGTAGGAAATAGCAAGGGCCCCAGTTTTTCTTCTGGAAGGATTTACCCCAGTAATTTTTGGAATGATTTCACCACCTTTTTCTACATGGACAAAGTCTCCTGTGTGCAAGTCAAGTCTCTCTATCTCGTTGGCATTATGTAAGGAGGCTCTTTTTACGGTAGTACCCGCCAGAGATACGGGGGCTAAGTTGGCCACTGGGGTGATGGCTCCGGTGCGTCCTACTTGGTAAGTGATAGACAATAATTCCGTTTCGGCGCTTTCAGGTTGGTACTTGTAGGCTATGGCCCAGCGTGGGGATTTGGCCGTTTCTCCCAATTCTTCCCGGTGGGTGTAAGCATTTAATTTTAAGACAACTCCATCAGTGTCTAGAGGCAGGAGGTTTCTTTTTTCTTTCCAGTCCTCGATGTATTCCAAGGCTTGCTGGATAGTGGCTACTTTTTGGTAGGTTGGGGAAACAGGAAATCCCCAAGATTCCAGAAGCTTTATGGCTTGGTCATGATAAGAGATGCCAAGATTTTCACCTAGCATCTGGTACACATAGCAGTGGAGGTGTCTTTTGGCAACGATGCTGCTGTCCTGCATCTTAAGGGTACCCGAAGCAGCATTTCGAGGATTGGCCAATAGGGCTTCTCCATTGGATTCGCGCTCTTGATTGATTTTTTCAAATTCTTTTAGGGGTAAAAATACTTCCCCACGGACTTCAAAACGAGGTGGAACGGTTGACGCCTTTATCTGCAAGGGTATGCTTCGTATGGTTTTGATATTGGCAGTGACATCATCTCCCTTGGTTCCATCTCCCCGGGTCAGCGCACGGACGAGTTGGCCGTTCTCATATACCAACGAAATGGCAACCCCATCAAATTTCAATTCACAAAAGTACTCGTAGTGGGTATGTCCTAGCCCCTTGGCTACGCGCTGATCAAAAGCACTTAATTCTTCTACGGTGTAGGTGTTCCCTAGGGAAAGCATTTTGTATTCGTGTGCTACCGTTTGAAATTCCTTGGTCACGGTTCCTCCCACGCGTTGGCTTGGACTGTCCGGTGCCAATAGCTCTGGAAAACTTTTTTCTAATCGAGTCAATTCTTCTAAAAGTTGATCGAAGGCGAAATCTGAGATCTCTGGACTATCCTGCTGGTAATAGCGCTGGTTGTGGTAGTTGATTTCTTGGGTCAATTTCCTGATGCGAAGGGCGGCTTCAGCGTGCGTCATACGGGTATTGGAATACAGTAGTAAAAATAAGATTTAATGGGAGGAGAACCTGTAGAATGGGTAATATTTATCCAGATCAATTTTCATTCAAGTAAAGAAGAAAGCTAGGAGAAAAGGAAATCATTGGAATTAATCTTGTTTTTGTCCACACTCCCTTCCACTGATTTTTCTATCTTTGGAACTTGAAAACAGGTAAATTTTTTACCTGTTTACCATTGAGTCCTTGAATCCATGAGTAAAAAATATTTTAAACGCTACACTGTAACCTCCGCCTTGCCTTATGCCAATGGCCCCCTGCATATCGGGCATTTGGCAGGTTGCTATGTTCCTGCGGATATTTATGTCAGGTACCTGCGCTCTCAAAACAGGGAGGTAGCCTTTATTTGTGGATCAGACGAACATGGAGTAGCCATCACCATCAAAGCAACGAAAGAAGGGAAAAGCCCTCAAGAAGTGGTAGATCATTACCATGGGCTGATGAAAAATAGTTTTGAAAAATTTGGAATTAGCTTCGATCATTATTCCAGAACTTCTGCGCCTATTCACCATGAAACGGCTCAAGGTTTTTTTACAGATCTGTACCAAAAAGGGGAATTTTTAGAGCAATCCACCGAACAATATTACGATGAGGAGGCCAAACAATTTTTGGCTGACCGATACATAGTAGGTACCTGTCCCAAATGCGGGAATGAACATGCCTACGGAGACCAGTGTGAAAAATGTGGAACTTCCTTGAGTCCCACAGACCTGATCCACCCCAAATCAAAATTGAGTGGAGGGACTCCTATTTTAAAGGAAACAAAGCATTGGTTTTTGGATTTGGCACGTTACCAAGATTTCTTATCGCAGTGGATTTTAGAGGAACATGGAGAGGATTGGAAAAATAATGTGTTGGGACAATGCCGATCCTGGCTGGAGGCCGGTGACGGACTCCAGGCTCGATCTATGACTCGAGATTTGGAATGGGGAATTCCAGTTCCCTTACCCCATGCCACAGGCAAGGTGCTATACGTATGGTTTGACGCGCCCATAGGATATATTTCATCCACCAAGGAATGGGCACAGGAAAAAGGCATAGCTTGGGAACCTTTCTGGAAGGATGAGGGCACCAAATTGGTTCATTTTATTGGAAAGGACAATATCGTCTTTCATTGCATTATTTTTCCTGCCATTTTAAAAGCGCATGGGGGATATATTTTGCCAGAAAATGTACCGGCCAATGAATTTTTGAACCTGGAGGGAGAGAAAATTTCTACTTCTCGGAATTGGGCGGTATGGTTGCACGAATACTTGGAAGAATTTCCAGGTAAGCAAGATGAACTGCGCTACGTACTTACCGCCAATGCTCCGGAAACCAAAGACAATGACTTTACCTGGAAGGATTTTCAATCCAGAATAAATTCCGAATTGGTTGCCATTTATGGAAATTTTGTGAATCGGGCCTTGGTGTTGAATCAAAAGTTTTTCAATGGTCAGGTTCCAGATCGGGGAGAGCTCAGCCCTATAGATGAAGAAGTCCTTCAGGAAGTGGCCGCATTTCCGGAGAAGATAGCAACTTCCATAGAAAAATACAGATTTAGAGAGGCTCTGAGCCTAGTGATGGATTTGGCTCGCGTAGGAAACAAGTACCTCGCAGATACCGAACCTTGGAAGGAAATTAAGGTAAATGAAGCCAGGACCCAAACCATACTTAACCTTGCGCTTAATTTGGCTGCGAATTTGGCCATAGTATCAGAACCATTTCTACCCTTTACAGCTAAAAAATTACTGGATTTATTTGGCTTGACTACATCTAAATGGTCAGATGCCGGCAATTTATCCTTGCTTAAGGCCCATACTTCCTTGGGCACCTTGGGTTTATTGTTTGAAAAAATTGAAGATGAGGTGGTGGAGCAACAAGTACAAAAATTAATGACTACAAAGACCATGAATGAGGCAACTGAAAAAGCAGTACCCGAGATGAAGCCCTTGATTACTTACGAAGATTTTGCCAAACTAGACATGCGTGTGGTGACCGTGCTTGAGGCAGAGACCATGCCCAAGTCCAAAAAACTCCTGAAGTTGAGGGTGGATACAGGCTTAGGGCACCGTACCGTTTTGAGTGGGGTATCAGAGCATTTTGAACCTGAATTTTTAGTGGGTAAGCAAGTTACCATGCTGATCAATCTTGCACCTAGAAGCATGATGGGAATTGATTCGGAAGGAATGATATTGATGGCAGAAGGAAATGATGGAAAATTGAAACTTCTCCATCCTCATGTACCTACCTCTCCTGGATCGGTGATTTCTTAAGCATGGAGGGGGACTTTCCTTTTAATTGGAAGTTACTGCACCCTTTGGCATTTCAAACAAGCTTTCAACTAATTCTTCGTTGACCAAGAAAATATCTGAATAGCTTACTTGGTAACGGATTTTTGTACTAGAATCATTTTCAATCTGGTACCCCGTGATGACTCTTGGGAAAATTAGACCTCCTGCATCCCTGTAATCCTCGTACTTCAAAGCTTCCTGTACCTGATTGTTTTTATTGTAATAGGTCACCGCATACAGCACCCAAGCCAATTGGCCCGTATTGGGATCTATCAAAAGTTCGTACCGATTAGAGGGACCCAAAAGCTTGCCTTCTTTTAGCTTGGCTTCCAGGGTTGGGTAAGCTTGGCCATTAAATACCCTATCTTCCAGCTTAGTTACGGTGACCAAGGTGTCGGTAAGGGCATAGGGAAGACTTAAGAAGGTGGAATATAGGTTATGGTAAAAGCGCACGGATTGCCCAGGGAAGGATTGGCGATTGGGGCTAATCCAAACCTTTTCCCCATCATTTCCAGCCTGAAATAGGTCAGCGTCGATTCGAACTCTACCATCTTTTAGGCTGAGGTAGTGATTTTCCCATTCAAGAGTAGTTTCGTGCACCATGGCAAAGGAGAAAGAACTTGCTTCAATCCATTTTTCCCATGCTCCATGGGCGTCCAGAAGTTTTTTAAAATGTTCGGGTTGATTCAATCTGGCATCGGGACCTTGATTTTTTTCTTGGCAAGCCACTATTGCTACCAGGCATATGAGCAGTAAAGCTATTCTTGTCATTCGCATAGCACTAATTTTTTTTCCAATATACCATTTCAGAAGATTTCAAGCATCATGATTTTGCCACAGGTCTATTTTTGATGGTCTACCCTATATTCTACCAATCAAATAAAAATGATTCTTCAAGTAAAAAATGGACCTGTTGTTGCTTAGGTTTGCAACAAATTCCTACCCTATGTGGCCTTCTATTCGAAAATTTCTCAATGACATTCACCTTTATGCTGGATTAACCTGCGGATTGATTGTGATTGCAGTTTGTTTAAGCGGTACCGTTTATGTCTACAATACTGAAATCCGTGAATATTTTGATTCGGATAGATTTTTTGTAAATCAACAAGGATCCCCACTTGCTTTAGAGGAGTTAAGATCCGATTTGGAGGATGCTTATGAGGGAAAAGTGGTGGGGGTCAACGTTTTTGCACAGGAAGGAAGAACCTATCAGTTTACCCTGAAAAAGCCAGGGGAGGAAAACTCTTTAACTCTTTTTGTAGATCCCTATTCGGGCAAGGTGCTGGCAGACAATTCCAGTAAAACTAGTAGCGAACGATGGATGGGCTATCTATTTTCTCTTCATCGCTGGTTGTTGTTAGACAAAATAGAAACTCCAATTTTAAATCAAATGTCCAACATGGAGCTTGGACGATTGATTAATGGAGTGGCTACGCTATTGTTTCTTTTGGGGGTGATGACAGGCATTTTCATTTGGGTTCCAAAAAAGACCAAAAACTGGAAGCAGGGCTTAGGTGTAAAGTGGAATGCCAACTGGAAGAGGATCAATCACGATCTTCACAATTCCCTGGCTTTTTATTCCTTGATTGCCCTATTTATCATGTCAGTTACGGGGCCCTTTTGGTCTTTTGGTTGGTATAAAATGGCTTGGCAAAAAAGTTGGGACATCTACCAGGCTCCCAAAGAGGAGCCAAAAGCAAGCGCCCCCATGGGCGACCCTTCGGAATCAGTGTTGGTACAAAAAGAGGATTCTGTGTCCGTGTATGCCCTGCCAATTGCCTCTTTGGATGAGGTAATTGCCTTGGCAAATCGTGAACTGCCTTACTTAGGGAATGTACGGATTACCTTACCTGAGGAAGCTGGGGGAGAGATTGGGGTTAGTAAATCCCGTGTAGGATTTTTTGCGCGAGCTGGTGCAGATCAATTGAAGATCACTTCTTCAAGCTTAGAAATCAAAGAAGTAACTCTTTTTGCGGATCTGCCCATTCGTCAACAAATAGGGAAATCGGTAAAGTCCTTACATACCGGAGAGATTTTCGGTCAAATGACTAAGTTTTTGTGGGCTGTAGCATGTGCTATTGCAACTTCATTGCCCATCACTGGAACCTTGATTTGGTGGAACAAGAGAAAGAAAAGTAAAGGGAAAAATGAATAATTGGAGGAATAAGGGAATGGCTTTCGATTTTTTTCTAGCTAGGAAAATATCCCTTTAATGCTCATTATTGGAAAATGAATTGAATGCATAGATGCGATAGGATAAGGTTGATTTTTTCCTTGCATCTTCGTACATAATCTAGTAGAAATAAGATTTTCAGCATGAGAATTCTAGTAGTAGAAGACGAACCTGGCATTTCCAATTTCCTCAAGCAGGGATTGGAGGAGGAATCCTTTGCTGTAGATGTGGCTGAAAATGGTAAGCTAGGATTAGAATTGGCCCTTTCTGGCAACTACGATTTACTCCTTTTGGATTGGATGGTACCAGGAATAAGTGGAATAGAGCTTACTAGGCAGTTTAGAAAATTCTACCCTCACGTCCCCATTATATTTTTAACAGCCAAAGATACCCTGGATGAAACGGTGTTTGGCTTGCAGTCGGGGGCCAACGATTACATCAAAAAACCATTCCATTTTGAAGAATTGCTTGTTCGCATCCGGGTGCAAACAAGAGGTTCTGCCAAGTCAGCAGAAAAATTAATCCTTGGGCCCATTGTATTGGATAAAGAAAAACATCAAGTCTTTAAGCGGGAAAAAGAAATTGCATTGACCCAAAAAGAATTTGCCTTATTGGAGTATCTGATTCGAAATAAAAATAAGGTGTGCAGAAGGACTCGAATCATAGAGAGTGTCTGGGACATTCATTTCGATTACAATACTGGAGTAATTGATGTGTTTATCAATTCCTTGAGGAAAAAACTGCAACTCCATAAAGGAGAAGATTACATTCAAACTATCCGTGGCGTGGGATATATGGCCAAAGAAGGATGAGCACTTCCTACAAAGAACGAATTGCACGGCGCCTTACAGGGGTGACAGCTCTTCTATTTCTCTGTGTTTTTATATTGATTTATTTGGTGGCCAATTTCACTGTAGTTCGAAATATAGATAGGGATCTCGATCTGGAAATTGAAAAACACCAAGACGAATTGGTGATAGCCAATGGAAAAATTAGTTTCCTTCATTCGAATGAGTGGGAGGAGATGGAGCATTCCCAGATTCAGCTTAATCCCATTTTTATAGAAATTGTGGATGTGGAGGGTAAATCCATGGACCGCTCTCCCAACTTAAGAGAATTTCACCTCAGTTTTTTACCCCAAAAATCTCATACAGAGGAAGCCTGGACCCAAAAATTAGGTTCTAGGGAGGTCCGCCAAAGACAAATCCCCTTGGTCAATTCCGGAAAAATTGAAGGCTATTTGTTGTTGGCAAAATCCTTTGAAGATGCCAGGGAGTTACTTGACAATTTGAGAAATGTACTCTTGGTTATCTATCCCATTCTATTGATTACCTTATACCTGAGCATGCGGTATTTGGCTGGAAAAAGTATAGAGCCTTTGGAAAAAATTAGTCAAAAGACCAATCAAATTACCCAGCAAAATCTGGGTGAGCGGGTGCCAGACTTGGGCACAAACGATGAGATTGGCCAACTTACCCTTGCAATCAATAGCCTTTTGGGAAGGTTGGAACAAGCTATGCAGCGGGAAAAGCAATTTACTTCGGATGCTTCCCATGAATTGCGCACGCCACTTTCCGTTTTGAGGGGTACCCTCGAGGTATTGATTCGTAAGGAAAGGTCTGCTTCGGAATACGAAGAAAAGATCAAAACTGCGCTTGGTAGTATAGATCGCATGAGTGCCATGCTGGATCAATTGCTTGCCTTGGCTAGGGTAGAAAATGGGAAAAATTTGGTCCAAGAAGAATTGGAGCTCATAACTTTTTTGGAAGAGCTGGCAGACAAATTTTCCTCAGAGCAGCAACAGCGCATCACTTTTCAATCCTTGGTGGGAATGCCCATCTATGTGCGTACCCAAGAAAAATCTTTAGAAATGATTCTGACCAATCTCTCAGAAAATGCCGTAAAATATTCTGAAGGTAAGGAAGGAATTTTTCTCAGGGTAGGAAAGAAGGATAAAGCATTTATAGAGGTAGAAGATGCAGGTAGTGGAATAAATCCAGAGCATTTGGAAAAAATTTTCGATCCATTTTTTAGAGAAAAAGAGGCGCTAGATAAAGGAATTCCAGGAACAGGTCTGGGATTAGCAATAGTTAAAAAATTAGCGGAAGAGTCTGCAATCCAGTTATCAGTGACCAGTAAAAAAAACAAGGGAAGTATTTTTAAACTTGAATTTTCGCCATCCTCTTAAGGAAAATTTAAGAAAAGTTTAAGGACTAGCTAAGGGAGTAGGGGTGAAATTGCATGGGTCTATTTGTTTGAATTCATGCTGGATAAGATCATAGGTTGGAGCTTAGCTCATAAATTTATTGTTGGCATTTTTCTTCTGGCTTGGGTTGGTTTTGGAATTTATTCCTTGACCAACTTGCCCATTGGGGCTGTTCCTGACGTCACCAACAACCAGGTTCAAGTCATTACCATATCCAGAAACCTAGCAACGGAGGATGTGGAGAAATTTCTTACCTATCCCATTGAATTGGAAATGGCCAATCTCCCCGGTATCAAGGAGATACGCTCGGTTTCTAAGTTTGGTCTTTCAGTGGTTACCTTGGTATTTGAAGAGGATATGGGTACCTATCTGCCTCGTCAACTCATTGCTGAGCGACTAAAAATAGCAGAAGAGCGGATTCCCCAAGGCTTTGGAAAGCCCTTTATGGGCCCTATATCCACTGGCCTTGGAGAAATTTACCAATACATCATCGATGTTAAGCCAGGATATGAAGACCGGTATAGCATCACTGATTTACGTACCATACAGGACTGGATTGTGCGGCGCAATTTAACTGGGATAGAGGGCGTCATAGAAGTCAATACCTGGGGAGGCTATCTCAAAGAATACGAAGTTGCCATAGATCCAGAGCGATTAAAGGCCATGCAAGTCAACCTAGCTACTGTCTACGAGGCCTTGCAACAAAATAATTCTATAGCTGGAGGTAGCTATATTGAAAAGACCAACGAAAGTTATTTTATCCGAGGAGAGGGCCAGGTAAAAAGCATTCCCGATATTGAAAATATCGTTGTTTCCTTAAGGGAAGGTAGCCCGATTTATATCCGCGACTTGGCAGAAGTTAAGTTTGGACATGCCAATCGTTTTGGAGCAATTACTGCCAATGCCGAGGGGGAGAAAGTACTGGGTCAGGTCATGATGTTGAAAGGAGCAGGTGGAAAAGGGACCATAGATCGGGTAAAGGAACGCATCGCTGAGATGGAATCCACTCTCCCAGAAGGCATAGTAATCAATGGATTTTTGGACCGTTCTGAGTTGATCGATAGGACAACCACTACCATTGTAGAAAATCTGGTCTTAGGCTGCTTGATTGTAGTTTTTGTAGTGGTCCTCTTGCTAGGTAATTTCCGCTCTGGACTTGTGGTGGCATCTGTCATTCCTTTGAGCTTACTTTTTGCTTTATCCCTGATGTATTTGTTTGGGGTAGATGCCAATTTGATGAGCTTAGGCGCCATAGATTTTGGAATCATTATCGATGGGGCGGTGATCATTGTAGAATATATCGCCTACCAGTTTACCAAATCTTCTGCTACACTTGCTGGACTTTCCTTCCAAGAAAAACAAGAAGAAAAGGATAAAATATCCTTTTCAGGAGCTTCAAAAATGATGCATTCGGCCATTTTTGGTCAGATCATTATCATTTTAGTTTTTATCCCCATTCTTTTCTTGTCTGGAGTAGAAGGAAAAATGTTTAGACCTATGGCGGAGGTATTTAGCTTCGCTTTATTTGGCGCGATGATCTTGGGATTAACCTACGTACCCGTGGCCTCTTCCCTACTTCTCAAAGCGGAGGTTCAAGGTCCACGCAATGTCTCCGTACGCTTACTCAAGGTGCTTACCTCGGTTTATCGTCCTGCGCTTTCTTGGGCCTTAGATCATAGCAGAGCTATCTTGATTTCAGCTGGACTTTTTTTAGGTGGAGCAATTATTCTTTTTACCACCATGGGAGCTGAGTTTGTCCCCACATTGGACGAAGGAGATTTTGTAATTCAGCCCGTATTGAAAACGGGAACAACCCTCTCCAATACCGTGGAGACCATCACGGAAATGGAGCGTATTCTCATGAAATTTCCTGAAGTTAAGCAAGTAGTTACTCGAATTGGGGCTGCGGAGATTCCCACAGACCCCATGTCTATGGAGGAGAGCGATGTGATTGTAACCCTACATCCTCCCAGCGAGTGGACTACGGTCCAAACCAAAGATGAGTTGGCTGAAGAATTCAAAAAGGCTTTAGAAGCTATTCCTGGCCTGGACTATGAATTTACCCAGCCTATTGAGATGCGATTCAACGAATTGATTACAGGGGTAAGAGCAGATTTGGCCATCAAGGTGGTGGGTGAGGATCTGGATGTTTTGCTTCAAAAAGCAGAAGAAATTGAATCTGCTATCCAGGGAGTGGAAGGGGCAGCGGATATTATTTTAGAAAAAGTAGATGGTCTTCCTCAGATGAAAATTGTGTACGATAGGGCTAAAATTGCCAAATACGGACTAAATGTAGAAGATATCAATCAGGTGGTTACCATGGGGTTTGCAGGGTTAAGTGCAGGAACAGTTTTCGAGGGGGAAAAGCAATTTGACTTGGTGATTCGTTATGATGAGCCTTACCGAAAAGATATTTCAAATTTGGAAAATGCAGCCATACAAATACCCAATGGAGGCACTATTCCACTGGCAGAACTTGCCAGCATAAGTTATACCAAAGGACCTGCCAAGATTTCTCGTGACAATACCCAGAGAAGGGTGGTGGTTGGGGTCAATGTACGAAATCGGGATTTACAATCCGTAGTAGACGATATCCAATCTATTATAAAAAATAGAATAGATATCCCCGAAGGATACCGCATAGAATACGGAGGTCAATTTGAAAACCTGCAACAAGCACGAAATCGCTTGCTTGTAGCCGTTCCTGTGGCCCTATTTCTCATTTTTGTGCTTTTGTATTTTGCATTTTCCTCCACCAAAGACGCGTTGATGATTTATACGGCCATCCCTTTTTCGGCCATTGGGGGGATTATTCTTCTTTGGATTAGGGACATGCCATTTAGTATTTCTGCGGGGGTTGGATTTATAGCCCTCTTTGGAATCGCGGTGCTCAACGGGATTGTTATGATTGAGCATTTCAAATCCATGTCGCATAGGTTTTCTACGCTTCGAGAGGTAGTGCTCGTAGGTGCGATGCAGCGCCTTCGTCCTGTACTGCTAACTGCCTCTGCCGCAGCGCTTGGTTTTCTTCCGATGGCCCTTTCTGGTTCTGCAGGTGCGGAAGTACAGCGGCCTTTGGCTACTGTGGTTGTTGGAGGATTGATTTCTGCCACCATATTGACTTTAATCGTATTGCCCGTTCTCTATATGCTATTGAATTCGGATAAAAAAATCTCTTTTAAGGGATCTAAAGTCGCATCTATTTTTCTTTTAGCCTTGCTTATTCCAGTGGCAGCCTCTTGGGCACAACAACCCAGAGTACTGAGCTTGGATGAAGCGTTGAACTTGGCAGAGAAGCAAAACCCAGGATTCTTGGCATCGCAGAAGCGACTTGAAGCTGCTACCGCATTGACCGGTGCTGCCTGGAACCTAGGAAAAACGCAAATTTATCATGCTCAAGATCAAAATGACATTGCAGAAAATGGCGTATTTAATCAGGTATGGGGCTTTCGTCAGCAATTTGAGCTACCTAGTTTGTATGCGGCACAGAAAAATTTTCTAAAAGCGGGTCAATTGCAAGAAGAAGCTCAATTTCAATTGGATGCACGTGCTTTAAAAAAGGAGGTTAGTAGTGTTTTTATTACAGCTGTTTACTGGATGGAAATGGAAAAACATTATCTTTTTTTGGATAGCTTATATGTGGCCTTTGCTCACGCAGCTCAGAGGCGTTTGGAAACAGGGGATACAAATTTGCTAGAGAAACTTACAGCTGAAAGCAAACAGAAGGAAATAGCCCTTAAAAAGTCAGAATCAAGCAGAGAAAAAATTTCGGCCACGCTTCGATTGAAGGGACTTTTGGCCGTAGAAGAAGAGATTGAGGTTGCCGATGGCCCCATCCTTCTTGTTTCAAGCGAGACGCTGAGTAATCATCCGGGTTTATCCTGGTACGAAGCTGGAAAAAGAAGAGCGCTATTTGAGACGAGGGTAAATCAACAAGGACTTTTACCCGGCGTAAACCTTAATTTATTTAGAGGGACCAATTTTGCGGTAGGATCAAAGATTTATCCAGGATTTGAAGTGGGACTTGGAATTCCACTATTTTTTGGTGCGCAAACAGCCAAGATCAGGGCAGGTAAACTTGCGCAACAGCAATTGGATTTGGAAGCGATTCAATTTCAAATCCAATTGAAAAGCCAAGTAGAAAGTTTGCGGCAAAAGGCCGCCCAGCAGTCCCAAGTCTTAACGTATTTTGAAAAAGAAGGCATGTCTCTAGCAAAGCAGCTTAGAGAACAGGCCAATCGATCCTTTACGGCTGGGGAAATTGACTTTCTCAATTATGTCCTTCTTTTAGAAAATTCACAAGAACTCACCTTGCAGTATTTACAAGCCAAGAGAGATTTTCAGCTCAACCAACTTGAACTCATTTATATAAACATGCCATGAATGTCCGGATAATATTTTCCCTAATTCTCCCAATATCCCTCTGTTGGATCAGTGCTTGCGGAAGTAATACTACTTCTGAGGAAGGAATAGAAGTCAGTGAGGTAGCGCAAGAATCCATGGAAATTCTACTTACCAAGGAGCAATTTCAGACCATGAAAATGGAATGGGATACCTTGAAAACGGGTGAATTTTCAGAGGAAATTTCTGTACAAGGGGCCGTGCAAATTCCTGTGGAGAGCAAGCGTGAAATTGCAGGGTATTTCGGCGGCCATGTCAACGATCTCAAATGGATAGAAGGCCAGGAAGTTCGTAAAGGGCAAGTCTTATTTACCTTGGAAAACCCAGAATTTTTAAGACTTCAACAAGATTACCTGGAAGTAAGAAGCCAGTTATCTTTTTTGAAGGCGGAATATGAGCGCCAGAAAACCTTGGCTTCGGAGCAAATTTCTTCCCAAAAGAATTACCTCAAAGCTGAAGCTGACTATGAAGGTGCCTTAGCAAAAACTCAAAGTTTGGAAAAGCAATTGGCTTTGCTGCAAATCGATGGAAAGGCCTTGACTCCAGGCACTATGAAAAGTAAAATAGCTATACTTTCTCCCATCCATGGTTTTGTCGATGAAGTCAATGCTGTTCCAGGACAATATTTGGCAGCAGGGACCAAGGCCATGACTTTGTTGAGCAGAGAACATTTGCATGTAGAATTAGTGCTTTTTGAAAAAGATGCTCATAAAGTCCAGCCAGGGCAAAAGATGGAGTTAACTTCTCCAGATCGTCCGCATCAGATCTTCAATGCCAGTATCTATGTAGTTGGAAAAACCATAAACGAACAGCGCCAAGTCTTTGTCCATGCTGACCTCTTGGATGGGAAGCAAGAAGCCTTGTTGTTGCCAGGTATGTTTTTGCAAGCAAGGATTCAACTTGATCCCTCTCAAGCCTTGGCTGTCCCTGAAGAGGCTGTGATAGAAGTAGGACAAGAATATTACATATTGATCCAAAAATCCATAAGTGATCAAGGCTATGTGCTCGAAAAAGTGAAAGTTACTCCCGGGGCAAAAAGTAAAAATTTTCTTTCTATTACCCCTGAGCGGGTATTAGATGCTTCTACGCTGGTTTTGATCAAAGGGGCATTTAACTTACTTTAGATTAATTTTCTTTAGCAAGGAAAATAAAATAAATGGGTTTTTATTCTTTACTACCATGCCGGAGGAAACCAAGAGCCATCCTTTAGATAACCCTATCTGGACAGCCCTCAATTCTGGGAGCCTCCATTTCTCATTTGGGGATGAAAAGATTCGGTTTATCGATAGAAAAATGGGATTTTTTGTTGCCATGCCAGCTTACGAGAAAAAGGATTTAGAGCAGCTTCATGATACTTTGGAATTAGGCAAGCGCGTCATCCTATTTACATCCCATGTCCTAGATTTAGATTCCCGATGGCTTGTTCACAACGATCATGAAATGCTTCAAATGATTGGTACACGAAGCTACCTAGATCATCCTGAATGTAGTGAAATTCAAGCATTAGGTCAAAGCGAGGTAGCAGCCATGCTTACCCTGACCAAGTTGACCAAGCCAGGGCCATTTTTTGAAAACACCTTTCATTTTGGTGGATATTTTGGTTGCTTTAATGACGGTATTCTCGTATCCATGGCAGGATCTAGGTTGGTTGCAGGGGATTTTACCGAGGTAAGTGCGGTTTGTACCCATCCCGAATTTCAAGGATTAGGCATGTCCAAACGGGTTTTGCCCCATGTTTTGAAGTATATTCAAAAGTTGGGGAAAACTCCCTTCCTTCATTTGTATCCTGAAAACATTCCAGCTTTGAAGCTTTACGAAAGTTTAGGTTTTGTTTCCAGAACTTTGCTTCGGGTGTATTCCTTAGAAAAAGTAAAATCTTGATCTAGCCAACAATTTTATTCAATTTTAAAAAGGGGAGGTTAGCAGGGGTAATTTGTTATAAGCACCTATTTCTTAACTTTAATTCGTATGAAATTCTTCTATTTTTTCTCCATTTTATTTTTTGGTTTCATCTCCAATCTTTTTGCTCAAGATCGAAGCCTAAAGACAGAAAGGATAGTGCTGATTACCTTGGATGGTATGCGATGGCAAGAGGTATTTACTGGGGCCGATTCTCTTCTGGTGGATGACAGCGGATGGGTCAAAAAACCCGGTTCTTTGCTGGAAGATTTTTGGGATTCGGATTTTTCCAAGCGTAGGGAAAAGCTGATGCCCTTTGTCTGGGGCACCTTGGCAAAGGAAGGTCAGCTTTATGGCAATAGAAAGTATGGAAATAATGGTTCCACGTCCAATTTCTTATGGTTTTCTTATCCTGGCTACAACGAATTGTTATCTGGATATGCAGACGATTCGCGAATCACTTCTAACGATAAGGTCAACAATCCCAATTTGACGTTTTTAGAATACCTACAGCAAAATCCAGCCTACAAAAATCAGGTGAAAGCAGTTGGGGGCTGGGACGTTTTCCCCTATATCCTAAACGAAAGTCGTAGCGGAATTTCAGTCAATGCAGGATTTGATCTCGCGGAAGGAGAGGAACTCACTGCAGTAGAGAAGACGGTCAATCGCTTGCAGCAAGAGCTAAGGGGGCCATGGGAAAATGTTCGATTGGATCCGTTTACCCATGCCTATGCCTTGGAAACATTAAAAAAGCACCATCCCAAAGTGGCCTATTTTGCCTATGGAGAAACAGACGATTGGGCACACCAGGGAGCCTACGACCAATACCTTTGGTCAGCAAGGCAAAGTGATGCCTACATTCAGGAAATTTGGGAGTATTTGCAGGCAGATCCTTTCTATAAGGATAAAACTACCCTACTAGTGACCGTAGATCACGGCAGAGGTACAGGAAAGGAAAATTGGAAAAATCATGGAGCTTCTGTGGAGGGATCGGGACAGGTATGGTTGATGGTCATGGGACCAGATACTCCAGCCTTAGGAGAAATTAAGGATGAGGGTCAATGGTATACTGCCATGTTGGCGAGAAGTATATTCCATCTTCTCGGATTGGATTACCCTGATCCTAAAGCTGCGCCACGGTTGAAAAGTATTTCCACTCATTAGTCAATTTAAGTCGCTGAATCCTTTTTAAAATAAAGGTCCTCAGCTAAGTCTTTTTAGGACTTAGTGAGTCCCTTTTTTACTTTGGGTTTATTTGAGTAGTAAATAAATAGTTGGTATTTAATACAAAAAGATAGGTTTAATCCTGAGATTAATTTTCTTTTGGCTTTTTGTCTAGCAATAAAAAATCATTGACCACAATTTCGGTAATGTATTTTTTGTCCCCATTTTTATCGGTATAGCTTCGGTTAGTCAGCTTGCCTTCCACTGCAATTTCCGATCCCTTGTCGGTAAATTTGGCCAAATTTTCTGCGGTCTTGTCCCAAAGGACCAAGTTATGCCAGGTGGTTTCTTCCACCCTTTCTCCTTTCTGGTTTTTGTATACTTCAGAAGTAGCTAGGCTGACATGCCCTACCGATTTTCCAGAATCCAAAGTTTTTAGATCTAGTTTGTTTCCCAAGTGTCCAATAAGTTGAACTTTGTTTTTTAGTGCATTCATGATTAAAAAAGTTGAGTTGAAAAAGAATTGAAACGCGATTATAAATCTCTAGTATAAAAATGAAGGGAAAATTTGACTTAACCCTCATGGTAAGCGGTTGTAACCGATTGTAATCTTTTTTGAAATCTATTTACTTCCTTTTTCTACTTATTCCGTAGAGACACGAGCCTAAACCTATAAAAAGTGCCGTCATCCCTACGGACCTAAGGCTCACTTGTGTCATAAGCCAGAGGCACGCCAGGATTCCTAACATGGGAATCAGGTATCCACCTTTCAAAATAAATCTTCCTTTTTCCTGAAATTGAGATCTAAGTCTTGGTATAGCCGCACAACTCATGATGTAAAGAAAAAGTCTTGAGAGCACCGTCATCGCTGCCAAAGCGGTGAAGGATCCAAAAAAGGAGAGTAGAAAAGCTGCCAAACCGAAAAACAGTACGGAATTAGCAGGAGTTAAAAACCGGGGATGAACCTCCCCAAACCACGCTGGCAAGGAATTTTCTAAGGAGAGGGCATAGGTCACTCGCGTAGCCGAAAACATGGAACTGATCAGATTGGCAATAACGGAGGCAGTAACGCCTACCATGAGGATAACCGCCCCAGGAACGCCAAAAAGTACATTTGATACGTCAAGAAGAGGAGTTTTTGACTGGCCAATCTCAGGAATCGCAGCTTGGGAGACCAATTGAATCAGCATGTAAACCAGCGCTACTACCCCCAATCCTAAAAGCAATCCTAAGGGCATATCCCTTTCGGGTTTTTTTGCTTCCCCAGCTGGCACCACTGCTCCTTCAAATCCCACAAAGGCATAAATCAAAAGTAAGGCAGCAGCTCCCAGATCTTTTTGGGGAGGGAGGGGGGTAGTAAATGAAGGCAGGACTTCAGCACCCAAGAGGATAAAACCTCCCAAGGGCAAGAACAGGAGTACCGTGAATTTGATGAGAGTAAACAAGGTCATGGATCGTATGGATTCTACTGAACCCAGTACATTGATTCCTCCTAAGCCCAAGCAAATAAGCCCTAGGGTAATAGTTCTTCCCATCCCTAGTCCTGCATTGGGAACAAAATAAGCTATAGAGTCCGTAAGTAAAACGGTATTGGCTGAAAAGGAAATCAGCCTAGCCAAGTAGTACAACCATCCTCCTTGAAACCCAATAAAGGAACCAAAGGCTAGGGTGCCGTAGCGAATGGGACCTCCCGTACCTCGGAAATAGCTTCCCAGTTCGGCAAAACACAAAATGACGGGTAATATCAGGAGTGCACAAAAGGCATAGACCAAGATGCTGTACTCCCCTGCCAAGGCCGCCGCTCCACTGGGTAAACCAAAAATACCGGCGCCAATCAGGCCATTGACTACGAGCATCCAAATTCCCCAAAGACCTAAATTTCGTGGGAGTTTTTCTTCTATGGGGGTAGGAGTCTTTGAATTCACCTCTCAGGATTTTTTGAGACCATAGTATCAAGATAGGGAAAAGAAATTCTAGTAAGGCTTCAATTTGGGTTTTTCCATTCCAACACTTCCATGGTATTGAGTTCGGGTCCTCCACCTCGGTTGCCCGAACCTGCATATACCCAAATTTTACCTTGTAAAAATGCCGCCCCAGTGCCGTGACGTCCTTGAAGTAGTGAAGGAAGGGTAGACCAAGTACCTGTACGGGTGTGTAGCACCTCTACTTCCGCGTGGGCGGGAGTTTGGCTGCTACTTTCCCCATTCAATACGACGAGGTAAGGTCCTAAGCCCAAATTAGAATTTCCCGCTCTGAGTGTAGGCAATTCGGTTTCGAGGGTAGACCACCTCTGGGTGACAAAATCAAACACGTCAACCTCTTTATTGGTCAATTCCAGTACTTTTCCAATTTTAGCATAGGAAGTTCTCCCTCCCGCAAGGTATAGTTGGTCTTCCACTAGGGCTGCGCTCACATGATCTCTAGCCCTTGGAGCACTGGGTAAGGTTTTCCATGTTCCCGTGTTGGGGTCCAATTCATCAAACCAGCGAACAAATCCGTCGTAATGACCATCTTGTATCCCGCAAACCACGTAGATTTTGTCGTTTCTGACCACTACACCTGCCGATCCTCGCAGCCTATTGGTTGGTAGTGTTGGCCCCTCTCTCCAGGTACGGGTCTTGGGATTGAAAATTAGAATAGTAGGAATTGGGGTTTCGTGAGGGTAAGTTCCTGTCAAAGCTCCTACGACCCAGATTTCCTCCTTGTAGGCAATGGCTTGGAAATGGTGGATTTCCATGGGCGCATCCGCAAGCTTGG
Source organism: Bacteroidota bacterium (assembly GCA_016866385.1). Lineage (GTDB taxonomy): Bacteria > Bacteroidota > Bacteroidia > Cytophagales > Cyclobacteriaceae > Algoriphagus. Next base: position 28,185 of record VGMU01000010.1, on the reverse strand, counting down.
TCCAAGTAGACGTGCTGGGATCAAATTCTTCCACGGGTCGATTTCCTCTTCCCCCTAAAGCATAAAGTTTGCCTCCGCAGGCGAGGAAGGAACTTTCATGACGAGGAATAGGCTCACCTTGATAGCTTACTGGTGCCCAGCTTTCCTGGCCGTGGGCAACTTGGAAAACAAGACAGGCGAAAAAGAATAGAACTTTTTTCATAAGAGAATGCAAGTGAAGGGTGAAACTTTTCGCAACGCTTTCCTTCCAAAGGGAGGACGAAAATAAAATTAGGGAATGAAAGTTATTTATTTCCCAAAATCTAAGATTCCTTTTATCGCATTGATTTCGATCATTTCCTCCAGGAGCGCATGAGCATCCTCATTGGCGATTTTTGATCTAAATGCACTCAGGTTGGCAATATACCCATCGAGGGCACTCAATACATTTTCTTTGTTTTCAATAAAGATAGGCGCCCACATGGCAGGACTGGATTTGGCCAATCGTACAGTAGAAGAAAATCCAGATCCCGCCATGTCAAAAATATGTTTTTCATCCTCCATTTTTTGAAGCACCGTTCTTCCAAGCATAAAGGAAGAAAGGTGGGACAAATGGGATACGAAAGCCAGATGCCGGTCGTGCTCCTCAGGATCCATAAAACGTAGTTTTAGATTTAAGGCATCAAACAAGGTATAGGCTTTTTCTTTCAAGAAGAGGTCTGTTTTTTCTAACTCGCAAAGTATCATCACCTTTCTATCAAAAAGTTCTGCCAAAGCCGCTTTTGGGCCTGAATATTCTGTACCTGCTATGGGGTGTCCAGCTAAATATTGTCCTCTTTTTGGATGAGAAGCTACCAGTGCACAAAGTTTGGCCTTGGTGGATCCCAAATCAATTACAAGAGTAGAGGGGCCAATTTGCGAAAGCATTTCAAGCAACAGTGTTCCCAAGCTATCTGCTGGAGTAGCCAATACCACTAAATCGGTATCGCTATCAGGAATTTCTCTGGCTTCTTGAATGATGCCTAGATTTAAGGCTTCTTGCAAGTGTGCAGGATTGCTGTCCTGACCTGTCACAAGAAGATTTGGGAACTTTTGGCGAGCAGCAAGCCCTAGGGAACCACCCAAAAGGCCCAGTCCAATGAGATGAATTTTTTTCATAATGTAAAATCTGAGATGCGGTGAATGGCCTCTTGCAGTTTACCTTCAGAGACACACAAGGAAATCCGAACGTACCCTTCTCCTTCAGTACCAAAGATGGATCCTGGGGTAATAAATATATTTTTTTCGTAGAGCAATCGATCAACCAAATCGCTGGAAGTAACTCGCTCTGGGAGCTTTGCCCATACAAACAATCCGGAAGTTGAGGCATCGAATCGTAAGCCAAGGCCTTCGGCCATTTTCCAAACCAATTCTCTTCGTCTGGTGTAATGAATTCCTTGAGTTTCAAACCAATTATCATCTAAAGAAAGGGCGGCAATAGCCCCATGCTGAAGGCCTAAAAACATCCCTGAGTCCATGTTGGATTTGACTTTGAGTACGCCTTGAATTCGCTCTTCACTACCACAAAGCATGCCCAATCTCCAACCGGGAAGGTGAAAAGTTTTACTTAAAGAATTGAGTTCCATAGCCACCTCTTTTGCTCCAGGGATGGAGAGTATGCTGTAGGCTTTGGGATGTAAAATATGGCTGTAGGGATTATCATGTAGCAACAAAATCTGGTATTTCTTCGCAAAATCAACTAGCTCCTCAAGGATTTCGTAGGATCCCGGGGCTCCCGTGGGCATGTGAGGATAATTGATCCACATGATTTTGACTTTACTCAAATCCAAGTCCTCTAGGGTTTCTAAATTTGGCCTTCCCTTTCTGGTCAAATCCAAGGTATATGGAATTGCTTCTGCAGAGAGTAGGCGAGTTACGGCATGGTAAGTAGGATATCCGGGATTGGGTACAAGTACTTGATCTCCTGGATTTAAAAAAGCCATGCTCAAGTGAAATATTCCCTCTTTGGACCCCATCAAGGGGAGTATTTCTTGGTGGGGATAGAGGGCGACTTGATATTTTTTTTGATAGAATTTGGCCATAGCCTCCCTGAGGGCAGGAATTCCCTGGTAATTTTGATATCCATGGGTGTGTTCCAAGAGGGCAGTCTGAGCTAGAGCCTCTCTTACCTTAGGATCAGGCGGAAGATCGGGTGAACCTATGCCAAGATTGATCACCGGCTTTCCCTCAGAAATCATTTGCTGCACCTCTCTGAGTTTGGCAGAAAAATAATACTCTTCTACCTGTTTAATTCTTGAAGCAAATTCCCTCATTCTTTTCTGCTGCTGTATTCTCCAAAAATTTTCAATTCCCCAAAATCCTCTTGCATGATACGAGCAGCCTCTTGATAGGAAGCATAGTTTGAAAATTCCGCATCGATAAAAAATGCGTAATCCCAAGGCATATCCATTACAGGAATAGATTGAATTTTACTCAGATTTAAATTCTTTTCGTACAGCATGGTCAGCAATTTGGCCAATCCCCCTGCCTCATTTCGAATAGTAATTTTGAAGGAAACTTTATTGGCGATATTTTTTTGGCTGCCAGGATTTTTAGAAAGCAAAATGAATCGGGTGAAATTTCTTTGAACCGTTTGAATTTGAGAAGCTAGAATTTCTAATCCATAGATGGAGGCGGCAATGTCACTGGCGATGGCAGCTATTCCTTTTAGCTTTTCTTCTGCAATTTTCTTGGCAACTGAAGCGGTATCTATATCTTCCTTCAGCTGCAGTTGAGGGTAGGAGGCCAAAAATGCCTTGCATTGCAACAAGGCCATAGGATGAGATCGCACCTCGAGGATTTCCTCGATCTTTTGTCCTGGCCAGGCCATCAAATGATGTGCTATAGGCAAGTAATACTCCTCAAAAATTTGAAGTTGGTAGCGGTCTAAAAGTTCATAATTGGGCAAAATTGCTCCCGCTATAGAATTCTCAATGGCCATGATGCCCAAGTCTGCAGTACCTCTAGCGACCGCTTTGGCTACCTCTTCGAAAGTGGAATAAGGTAAGATGATTCCCTCATTACCATAGCATTGCAAGGCTACTTGGTGATGAAATGAACCTGGAATTCCTTGAATAGCGATATTCATAGCTTGGAAGGTGCTAAACTGTCCATTTCAATCCCTACCTCAGCCACTTGCTTCCAAAAGCTAGGATAGGATTTATCTACGACTTCTGGATGGGCGATGTTTACCTCAGTTTTGGTAACCAAAGGCATAAATGCCATAGCCATTCGATGATCTTCATAGGTATCTATGCGTACGGATCTAGGCATGCTCACTGAAGGAATAAGTTGAAAAGAAGTAGAGGAGATTTCTATCAAGGAAGCATTGAATTTCGCCAATTCCTGCTGCAGGGCAAAAATTCGGTCTGTTTCTTTGATTCTAAGGCTTTCCAATCCAGTAAATACGGCCTTCTGACCTAAAATAGCACAGGTCACCGCCACGGTTTGTGCCAAATCCGGACAAGGAGTAAAGTCCCATTCTTTTAATCCTGACACAGCTATTTTGTCCAAGCGTAGACCTTCTTTTTGGAAGGTACTTTGTATCCCCAAATCCCTCATGATGTTTACGATAGCTGCATCTCCTTGTAGACTTTTCTCTTTCAATCCTTTGAGGAAAAAGGAACCTGAGTCGGCGCAGGCGAGTAAGCTAAACCAATAGCTAGCCCCTGACCAATCACTTTCCACTGCAAATTCTGCTGGGAGGTAGGTTTGATGGGGTACGGAAATGGTATCTCCATCCCAAGAGTATTTGATCCCAAATTTACCCATCAATTGGAGGGTCATTTCGATGTAAGTACGACTACCTATTTTCCCTTCAAGTTGGAGGTATAACCCTTGCGGTAAAACTGGAGCTACCATCAAAAGTGCAGAAATGTATTGGCTGGAAACGTCCCCTCTGATTTTTACCCTATCTGTGATTTGCTGAGGTAGCCCCTGAATGGCTAGGGGTGGAAAACCCTCTGCTCCCAGGTAATGTATATCAGCTCCGAGCGTTCTCAAGGCTGCTACCAATATACCGATGGGACGTTCGCACATGCGAGGCGTTCCGGTCATCACCTTTTTTTGATTAGTGACTGCCACATAGGCTGTCAAAAATCTCATGGTAGTTCCTGCGTCTAGCACATCAAAAACTGCTGGATTTTTGTCAAGCAAGCGAATCATGGTTTGGGTGTCCCTTGCTTCGGCGAGATTACTCAAGGTATTTTTTCCTTGGGTTAGCGCATCTATGACCAAGGCGCGATTGGACTCACTTTTTGAAGAAGGAAGTGGTACACTATGGAAACCAAAATCACTTTTTTGCTTAAGCCTAAGGAGTTGCATGGGGAAATACTTCAAGAGTTAAGCAAAGGGAAGATTATGGTAATACTGCAGGGCCCGCTTGATTTCCTCTGTACTTACAGGCACATTGTAGGTGCAGTCTCCAATTTTGGGTAAAAGGGAGAAAAGAAGGGTATTGTCCTCATTTTTCTTATCCTGATTACAAAGGATAGAGATAGAATCTATCGCTGCTTCAGAAAGGTCTATTTTTCCAAAAATCCGAAGAAGTTTTTCGCTTACTTCGGTAAATTCCTCGTAACTGAAACCAATTTTTTCAAAAGATAAAAATGCCTCTGCGATCATTCCCAAGGCAATCGCCTCCCCATGTAGTAGGGGGGAGGCGCTTTCAAGAAAAAAGGACTCCACGGCATGTCCAATGCTGTGTCCAAAATTCAAAATTTTTCTCAGCCCCAATTCCTTTGGATCCACTTCTACTACTGCTTTTTTAATGGATACGGATGGAGGGATTAGCTCGTCCCAGTCTTGAGTTTCCCAGTTATGGGTTTTTAAGGACCTAAAGTAGGCAGCATCTCGAATGAGTCCATGCTTCAGTACCTCAGCATACCCTGAGCGAAGTTCCCGTTGAGGCAAAGACCTTAGCAGTTGCGGGGCAATAATCACGCATTCGGGGGGATTAAATGCACCTAACTGGTTTTTAAAACCTAAAAAATCAATTCCCACTTTTCCTCCTACGCTTGCATCTACTTGTGCCAACAGGGTAGTGGGGATACTGATAAAGGGAATTCCTCTCTTGTAAATGCTTGCGCAAAATCCACCCATGTCACCTATGACCCCTCCTCCCAAATTGATCAAGAGGGATTTTCGATCCAGGGTCTCTTCAGTCATTTTTTTCCAAATAAGGCTGCAAGTGTCTAAGGTCTTGTATTCCTCTCCTGGTGATATTTCTATCTGGATGACGTTTTTTGGTAACTGGTTCTGTAGGAGGGGAAGGCAATGGGTTTTGGTGTTGGAATCAATTAAAATCACCATCCTAGAATAGAATAGAGATTGCAGAACCTCAGTAAAGGTTTTAGGCAAATCGTCGGTGAAAATTACGGATTCCAAGGGCTGAGGACTTTAGAAATAGGGAAGGGAATGGTGAAATTATTTGGGTAAGGATTCTACTTCTCTCAGTTGTTTTTCTTGGCGTTTTACAGACTCCTCATGGATGCAGTACAATAATTCTTTCATGAATTTTTCACTCAGCTGCTTTTTAACCCCCTTTTCTGTGCGAGAGTCCATCACTTCTTTCCATCGGTCCGATTGGAATACGGTCAAGTGATGTTCTCTCTTGTGCGCACCTATTTGGTCTATTACAGCAAATCTTTCTTGCAAAATATCTAATAACTGGTCGTCCAAATGATCCACTGCCCTACGAAGATCCTGCAATTTTTCATCTGGCTTCATGTTTTCAAGCGCCTGCTTGAAATCAATGGAGTCTATCATTTCTTTTAAGCGCCTTGGTGTCACCTGCTGTTTGGCATCTGACCAAGCCTTGTCTGGATCGTGATGCGTTTCGATCATCAATCCATCCAATCCAAAGTTTATAGCTCTTTGAGCCACCTCGAGAAGGCCATCTCTTCTGCCTACGATATGGGAGGGGTCGTTGATTACTTCCATCCCTGTCCACTCTCTTTTTAGATGAATGGGCATAGACCAATTGGGCTTGTTGCGGTACCGCTTATCGTACGCATCTGAAAATCCACGGTGGATGGCTGCAAGTTTGGTTACACCTACAGCGTACATTCGTTCTAAAGCTCCCATCCAAAGTTCAAGATCGGGATTCATGGGGTTTTTGATCATTACAGGGATATCCACGCCTCGTAGAGCTTCTGCGATTTCTTGAACAGCAAATGGATTTACCGTGGTGCGTGCACCTATCCAGAGGATTTCGATTTGGTGTTTTAATGCCATTTCTACGTGTGCGGCATTTCCTACTTCCACCGTAATGGGAATATTGAGTTCATTCCGCACGATTTCCATCCAAGTCAAGCCCACTTCCCCCACGCCCTCAAAAGACCCTGGTCGGGTACGGGGTTTCCAGATTCCCGCTCTAAAAACCTGAGGCACCAAGCCATCGGTTTTCATTTCTAAACAAATTTGGGAGATTTGTTCTGGGGTTTCGGCAGAACAAGGTCCTCCGATAAGTAAGGGGTTGCTAAGTCCTAGGCCCCAATCTTTAATTTGCTTGTGTGGTTTCATAAGGCAGTGTAACGTAAAAAAGCCCGACTCTTTCGAATCGGGCTTTGTTGTGGTTATTTTTTTAGTTTTTGGCTAGACAATACACAGCGCCGATTCGATTTTGCTGTCGAAAGTAAAAATAAAAGAAGCTAAAATAGAGCGCAGTGAAAATTAACATGGGGTAAATGTACAAGGTGAAGTATTAAATTCAAAATAATTTTTTAGGGAATTTTTGTCAAATTTTTAAAAAATGAAATCGCTTATTTGATAAAAGACAATTATTCAAGAACGTGGACTCATTTTTAAAATAATTTTTAAAACCTATAGTTAGCTTTTGCTTAACGGGTATAAAACTGGTTTTTTGAGCGATTATCCTGTAAACAAATCCGAAGGGACAGCGGTTTTTTAATATCTTTGTAGCCTTAAATGCTTCCCATGCAGGATACCCCCCCCATTTCTTTTGATAACTTGGAAGTGGCTTTTGCTTCCAAAAGTAATTTAGCTTTGAGAAAGATGTATTGGATGTTTGCTACCCTCAATTCTCCTTTTCTTTCCAAGTTGGGGATGAGTTTAGCAAATGTAGCTTTTAAGCTTCACCTGCCTATCAAGGGGATTTTGAAAAAGACCATGTTTGGTCATTTTTGTGGCGGGGAGAATATTCAGGATAGCATACATGCTTGCAATTCCCTCTCCAAGTACGGTGTGCAGTCCATCTTAGATCTTTCGGTGGAAGGGAAAGGAGATGAAATGAGTTTTGACGCTACTACGGAGGAAATCTATCAAACCCTAGTAGAATCTGCAAAAACCTCCTACATGCCCTTCGGGGTATTCAAAGTCACTGGCCTAGGAGATTACCGGATTATGGAAAAAATGCAAGCCAAGCAAACCTTGACTACCGAGGAAGAGGCGGCATTTACTCGGTTGGAGACCCGCATAGATCGCTTGTGCAAGGCAGCTCATGATTTGGAATTGAAGATTTTAGTTGATGCAGAAGAGAGTTGGTTTCAAGATATCATTGATTCCTTGGCATATAGGGCCATGGAGAAATACAATAAGGAAAAGTGTGTCGTTTACAATACCTACCAAATGTACCGGCACGATTCTTTGGCGAGGTTGAAAAAGGCCCATCAAGCAGCAGTGGAAGGCGGGTATCTTTTTGGAGCAAAACCCGTGCGAGGAGCGTACATGGAAAAAGAAAGGTCACGCGCTAAAGCTTTGGGGTACCAAGACCCGATTCAACCGAGCAAAGAAGCTACCGATAAAGATTACGATGTAGCCATTCGCTATTGCGTGGAGCAAGGAGTACATGTGGTTTGTGCCACGCACAACGAAGAAAGTTGTTTAAAACTTACCTCGAGCATGAGTAGTCTAGGCATAGATCCCTCCACCGATCGGGTATATTTTTCCCAACTTTACGGCATGAGTGATACCATTTCTTTTAATTTATCAAAAGCAGGCTATAGGGTGGTAAAATATGTACCTTATGGACCAGTAGAAAAGGTAATGCCTTACCTCTCCAGAAGAGCAGCAGAAAACTCCTCCATAGCAGGTCAAAGTAGTCGAGAGTTTGAGTTGGTGCAAAAGGAAATGGCTAGGAGGAATCGTCTGAAAAAAAATATATAAAACCACTTGTCAACCAGAAATCATGCATGTTTTAAGTGAACAGGAACAAGAGCGAAGAAAGGATAGGGAAGAACTTTATGCGTTAGGGATCAATCCTTATCCCGCGGCATCTTTTTTTGTGAATGCAACGGCGGAAGATATCCATAATAACTACGAAAACAACAAAACGGACTACAAGGACACTTCCATTGCAGGCCGTCTAATGAGTAGAAGAATCATGGGTTCTGCTTCCTTTGCAGAGATCCAAGATGCCACCGGTAGGTTACAGATCTATGTGCGCAGAGACGATATCAGTACTCCAGAAAATCCTGATTTCTACAATACGGTATTCAAAAAATTACTAGGCATAGGGGATTTTATAGGGGTAACGGGTTATATTTTTACTACACAGACAGGAGAAATTTCTTTGCATGTCACTTCCTTAAAGGTCTTGTCCAAGGCCGTAAAGCCTCTCCCTATTGTGAAGCGTGACGAGGAGGGTACCGTATATGACGGGTTTACTGATCCCGAACAGCGCTATAGACAGCGTTATGTGGACCTTACGGTAAATCCAGAGGTGAAAAAAACCTTTGTCACCCGCTCCAAAATTATCTCCAACATGCGTCGCTATTTTGACGACCACGGTTGGCTAGAAGTGGAGACCCCGATCTTGCAGGCGGTGCATGGAGGTGCGGCAGCGCGTCCTTTCCAAACCCATCATAATACCCTGGACATGCCGCTTTACTTGCGTATTGCCAATGAACTCTACCTGAAGCGCTTGATCGTGGGTGGATTTGATGGAGTATATGAGTTTGGTAAGATGTTCCGCAACGAAGGCATGGACCGTACCCACAACCCAGAGTTTACCTCCATGGAGATCTACGTAGCCTACAAGGATTACATCTGGATGATGGAGATGGTGGAGGAGTTGCTGGAAAAAGTAACCCAGTCCATCCATGGGGTGACCCAAGTGCAGGTAGGAGGGAAGACGATAGATTTTGCAGGTCCTTACCGTCGTCTGACCATGTTTGATTCCATCAAAGAGTATGCAGGCATCGATGTCAGCGAATTGGATGAACAAGGGCTGCGCGAAGTATGTGCCAAATTAGGTATCGAAGTGGATGGATCTATGGGCAAAGGCAAATTGATCGACGAGATCTTTGGTGCCAAGGTAGAAGCCAACTTGATTCAGCCTACCTACATCACAGATTACCCGATTGAGATGACGCCTTTGGCGAAAAAGCACCGTAGCGAGCCAGGATTGGTAGAGCGTTTTGAGCTATTTGTGAATGGAAAAGAAATAGCGAATGCCTATTCGGAGCTTAACGACCCGGTTGATCAGCGCGAGCGATTTGAGGAGCAACTCAAACTTGCCGCAAGGGGAGATGATGAGGCCATGGCCATGGACGAGGATTTCCTTCGAGCGCTAGAATACGGGATGCCTCCTACTTCCGGTTTGGGTATCGGTATTGACCGATTGACCATGTTGCTAACCGATAATTCTACCATTCAAGAAGTGTTGTTTTTCCCGCAAATGCGCCCGGAGAAGAAGGCTGTGGAATTGACAGAAGAGGAGAAAATCATCATAGAGCTTTTGAAAGCAAAACATCCCGCTTCTTTACCTGAATTGAAGGCAGAAACTGGGCTTAGTGGCAAAAAATGGGATATCTCCATCAAGGGATTGACCCAAAAAGGCCTCGTGAAATTGACTAAAGAAGGGGAAAGCCTGCTTGTGGATCTGCTAGATCATTAAGAATTTCCTTTATACAAAAAGTAAAAAAGGCCAGCATTGCTGGACTTTTTTGTGCATTGCTGCCTTTTTATTTTTATGGGTTTTGTTGACAGGAACCAGACAAAATAAGGTTTGAAGTTCAGTTTGGTGAGCTGTCGACCGTGGTCTGACTACTGTAAGCAACTTACTTTTTCTGAGAGTCAGCGAATCCAAAAACTTTCTGGAGCAAGGGGCTGGATCGCGTATTGATATTTTTTCGCAAAGCCAGTTCTTCTTTAGCAATCTCCACAAACAAACCTTGCAGAGCTTTGTCGGTTACGTAAGCGGTAAGATCTGTATTCACAGGCTTGACTAAAGGAATTTTATTGTAGCGAGACATGACCGTTTCCCAATGGGCTGTGGCGCCAACTTTTTGCAGACTGGCTTGGATGGGTAGGGCAAACTTTACTTTTAGCCCTGCTGCCGTGCTCAGCTGTAGGTAATCGGTAGCGGCACGCTCCGAGCCCAGAAGGATTCCCTGAACGTCCTTAAATGTCATGTCTTTGATGGCTTGGGCAAAAAGAGGACGGGCCTCCTTGACTGCATCTTCGGCTGCACGATTGATGCTGGTAATCAATTGATCGCATAAGTTCCCCAAGCCAATTTTCCTAAGGCTGCGCTCTACTTGGATGGCTTCTTCAGGAAAAGGAAGTTTAATGGCAGGGTTTCCAAGAAATCCGTTTTCTAGATTGAGTCGATCCACGCTTAGGTTAGTCCCTTTTTCCAAAGCCTCTTTAAGGCCCATGGCCATTTCAGTAGGGGATGGGTTGACCGTACCTCCTGTAACTGCACTGACCTTATCGAGCACTTTTTTGAGTTGTGCAGAGGAAATAGTCGGCAAAAGCATGCTTGCAAAAAAGAGTCCAAGGCAAATCAAAAGGCTGCGGTAATTCATAGGGGTAGTGGTAAAGAGTAGGGTTTGGTAATCCTAACGTGGATTTAGGTCCTGAAGGTTTAGGGCCTGGCTTAAAAATCAAAGAAAGACCTTCTTCTGGAAACTTTCAAGTCTTGCAGAATACTGGATTTGACTCGGATGTCGATATTGTAGGAGGTAAATCTTCCAAAGGGAACCCAGTTCACATTCATCTGCCAGCAATGTAAATCCCGCGCAATTCCAATCATGGTTTGGGTGATTTCATTTTGGTCAAAATTATATCCCGTGTTGAAGTTGATTTTCCATTTCTCAGAAATGGATAAGTCCCCATTTAAGTTCATCGCTTGAGTCACATTGGTGGAATTATTGATCTGCTTGGCGTAGGCTAAATTGTACCCTACGGTCAAGTTCCAAGGAATATCCCAATCTATGTATTGGCTAGGGTCTGCTACGATTCGGTTGATTTCGTTTTCAACAAAAGGATTCATGACCCCTCCTCGCTGCAGAAAGTCTTGGGTGAGTTCGTCTCTTACCTGTCCAGGATTTTGACCTTGTTGAGGATTTAGGGAGGCGTTTAAATTGATGGAAGCATTTCGAATGACTCCAATTCCCTGACCTTTTTTCCATGCAAATTCATTGATGGTTCTAAATGTACGGCTTCCATCTGCCAGTTGAGTTTGCAGGACTGCATAAGGATCGATGGTACTACTCAAGTTGATGGACAATTTTTGTTCAAAAAAGCTGGTCCGTGCAGAAAGTTGCAAAGGAGACAATTGAAAGGAATCTGCTGCAAAATTGTAAGCTGCATTGAAATTAAAAGATTCCAATAATGAAATCTTTTTTGATTCTCCTTCTGTGCTATCTGTATCAGCTTTAATTTTAGCTTCCAGTACCTGCCGTATGCTAAGATTGAGGGCTCTAGATTCACCCAAAGGCGCATCTCCAAAGATGAGTCCTTGGTGCCTAGAATACCTTTGGATTCTTCCCGATTCATCGGCCTGAACTTCCTGATAATAGCCATAGGCAGGATCGGAAAAATCGGGATTGTAGTTAAAGGAAAAAGTAGGGGCGATGTGGTGGCGAATGGTTTGAATTTTTCCCTTTCCCTTGAAATTATAAAAACCATAAAAGTTGGTATTCATGGCAAAGGAACTGGTATAGAATCCTACTCGATTAAACCCATCTTGAAGGTTTCTTTCCACCTTTTTACTGCTTGCATTGTAATTGTAATTATATTTTTGCAAGTACCAAAGTTCGGTATAATTGGCCGAAGCGGTGCCTGTAAAGTATTTGAATAAGGTAAAGTTGGAGCTGAGGGGAATGGTATTGCTGGCTCCGCTATTTCCATTTTTTAGTAGCAGTCCAAGGTTGTCTAAGGTGAATGGGATAGTTTCTGGACCAGTTCCGCTTCCTGGATTGGAAAAATCAACCAATTGCCTCACGCGATTCGTTATTGAATTTTGTAAGTTAAAATTCCAAGCAATGTTCAAGGTTTTCAGGGGTTCAAACTTTACATTTTGAAATGGATTTTGCCTGTTCATGTTGATGCCTATGGTAGGCATATCCAAGCGAACTTCACCGGTTTGCACGCTTTGGGAATGTCTCAGGTTGGCCGAAAGGGAAAAGGGGGTTCCCGAAAATGTTTTCGAATAAGAAATAGAGGAGTTGAGGTCCCCCGTCACGTTATTGGCAAAATTGCTAGGGTTGATGACGTTATTAAAATAACTGGTTGATCCTGCATTTACAGAAGCAGAAAACCTACTGTTTCCCCTAGAAATAGGAGAATGATTCCATTGGACTCGAAACGTATTGTAATTCAATGGATTGAGTTCAGTCTCCGGACTCACAAATTTTTGGAAATCCACATTAAATCCTCCAGTAAAGTGGTATTTTTTAGTATACATGGCCTGAGACTTGATTCCCCAGCCACCTTTAGAATAGATATCTCCAGTCACCCTCAAGTGGATATAATCATTAAATGCAAAGTAATATCCCAAGTCTCTTAAACTTAGTCCCCGAACTTGTTCTCGCCCATAAGAGGGAAAAATTACCCCAGAGGCCTTTTCTTCTGGCGTATCTGGAATCAAACCAAAGGGAAGTCCCAAGGGGGTAGGAATTCCATTAAAATACAAATTGAATGGACCTGAGACGACTTGTTTTCCTGAAATAGACTTGATTTTGGAAGAAGAAATATGCCAATGAGGTTTGGTGAGTTTACAAGTGGTATAGTAGCCATGATCTAGATACACGCTTCCATCGGCTGTCTTTTTAATGGTCGTGCCTCGGAGGATTCCGTCTTGTTGCTCAGTCACTACATCCTTGATGATTGCTTTTTGGGTTTTAAAATTATAGCGCATCTCTTTTCGAATTTCATAGACCGAATTACCGTCTTTAAAAAAGGGGTTCCCCGATACTACACCTAAGCTATCGGTAAGTCCGTAGGCGTAGAGTTCAGAATTTTTCCAATCGATGACGATGCGGTCTGCGTCCAAGCGCATTTTACCGTATTCAAACCAGGCCTTTTTGTAGAGGTATACTTTGTTTTCTGAAAAATCGGTGATGATACTATCTTCAGCGAAATAAAGAATTTCAGTTTCTATATCACTTCTAGGCACACTATTTGCTGAATCCAAAACAGTCAAGCTATCTTGTTTGGTAAGCAAGGTATCAAGATTGAGACGAACAGGTGCTGCAGGAGCTACAGTGCCCCGATCCTTTTGAGGTCGAGTAGGCTGCTGGGCTGAGGCCGAAAGGACCAGGGTCCCGAGGCTTAGTAGGCCTAAAAAAAGAACTCTCAAACTCGTCACCCTGGCTTGCGCTTTAGTTAGTTGATTGATATTTTGTGTAAAGTTAATTCGATTGCCCGCATGGAAAGGTTTACTAGCAAAAAAAATCTGTTAAGGTTTCTTATTCTTGTCCCATTTTTATTCGGTGGTTTTATTCCCAATGAAACCATGATGCCCGCATTTAGAATGAAAAAAATTGTTTTAGATGCTGGCCACGGGGGCAGCGATCCAGGAAATATTGGTTCCAAGGCCAGAGAAAAAGACATCAATTTGGCCGTAACGCTACTGGTAGGCAAATACATCAAAGAAAATATGCCTGATGTGGAGGTAATTTATACCCGCTCTGACGATAGTTTTCCCACCCTCAAGCAACGTCCAAACATTGCCAATGTCAATAAAGCAGATCTTTTTGTTTCCATTCATTCCAATTCCGCTCCCAATAAAACAGCCTATGGAACGGAGACTTTTGTTATGGGAAACAAACATTTTGAAGCCAATTTTGACATTGTAAAAAAAGAAAACTCGGTAATTCTGTTGGAAGAAAATTACAAAGAAGAATACGAGGGATTTGATCCCACTTCTCCTGAATCCTACATGATGTTTAATCTGATGCAGAAAGCCTACATAGGAAATAGCATCACCTTAGCAGATCGAATTGAAACCCAGTTTAGAGACAAGGTAGGTCGCAAAAGTCGGGGAGTGAAACAGGGACCTTTTTATGTCTTGTGGACTCCTTCCATGCCCTCAGTTTTGATTGAGTTGGGATTTTTGTCCAATATCGAAGAAGAGCGCTTTTTGATGACCAAAGAAGGTCAGGAATATATGGCCTCGGCCATTTACCGCTCCATCAAAGAATACAAAAACGAAATTGAAATAAACTAAGTGAACTCTAGAATAATACAAGCCTTCTTGATATCAAGAAGGCTTTTTTTATGTTGTAACAGTGGGGTATTTTTTATCTTTCTTTGGTAAAGTTACCTTTGTATACCGATGACAAATTCATGAGCAAACTTTCTCCTTCTCAACTTGAGGCTTTAATTTCCTTGCTAGATGATCCCGACTGGGAAGTAAAAAATCATGTGCGAGAGCAACTTATTTCTTTAGGAGTGGAGGTAATTCCATTACTGGAGCAAAAATGGGAGGAGAGTTTCAATCCTGTATTGCAAAAGGAATTGGAAGACTTGGTTCATGAACTTCAATTTACCCTAGTAAAAGAAAGGCTAAAGCACTGGAAGGAATCCAAAGAGCAAGACTTACTTCAAGGATTATGGATTATCAACACCTACCATTATCCCGATTTAGAGTATGAATCATTACATGCTTCGGTACATCAATTATACATGCAAGTGTGGACTTCTTTTAGAAAAGACCTCCATGTATATGACCAAATAAAAATATTAAATCATGTGCTCTTTACCCAGGAGCGCTATTCACCCAATACCAAGAATTTTCATTCGCCGAGCAATAGTATGCTTTCTCAGGTGATAGAAACAAAAAAAGGAAATCCAATTAGTTTGTGCTGCCTTTATTTAATGGTTGCCCAAAAGTTAGAGCTGCCTGTTTATGGAGTCAATCTCCCTAATCTTTTTGTGCTGACCTATAAAAATGAGGACCTAACTTTATATATCAATGCCTTCAATAAGGGAATAATTTTTACTCGGCAAGATATTCAAAACTACTTGGAGCAATTAAAAATTGATCTTAGAGAAGAATACTTCGAACCCTGTAATTCGCTCGCTATACTTCAGCGTTTTCTTAGAAATTTGATTTCTTCCTTCGAAAAATTGGGAGAACCCGAAAATGTAGAAGAAATACAGGATCTACTTTCCATCTTGATAGATTAGTAGGAGCGGATGGTGCACCCTACTGCACGTACTTGCGGAACCTCGGGGGTCATGCCTTTGGCAACCTGGGTAAGTGCTCGTTCAAGGTAGCGCTCAGAGACTGCACTTGCAGCCTGAGGGTTATTGTCAATTGCGCCTTTGTAAGCTACTTCAAGACCTGCTTTTCCTGGAATAAGGACTACTGCCTCAGGAATTTTACTCACTTTAAATTGACCAATCCAGGTATCATTCGAATCTATTAAATAGGGTATCTGTACCTGATGGGTATCTAAAAATTCTTTTAGTTCTTTCAATTCCTCCTCCGAAGTGCCTGCTTCTGGATTGACTAAGGCAAAAGCTATCCCCTGCGGGGAAAATTTTTCAACTAGTGAAGAAATCCGATCTTGGTAAAGCATGGCAAAAGGACATTTTGGATCGTGGAAGATCAATACCAATCCTTTTTCAGCAAGAAGGCTATCCATGCGTAGGGTTGTTCCACTTTTTACCTCTTGGGCTGTCAATTGCCCTAAAGTTTGGCTAAAACCAATTTCCATACTACCCAACAAAAAAATAAAGAATAAAAGTGTTTTTTTCATTTGTAATCTAGTTAATCAAATCACCAGATGGTGTAGGTTAAAATTATAGAATCGTGGCGAATCACTTTCAATAGGTAGTGATGATCTTCATACTTGGTACCACTAATTTTTCCTTTTAGTTGAGTAGCTTCTGGAGTAAAAGGTTCCAGAATGATATTTTCTTTAAAAATTATATCTCTCTTACTATGACATTTAAAGATAGTTTCTTTTGCTGACCAAGCCATGGTGTATAGGACAGGATCTGGACTCAAATAAGAAAGCTCATGAGAGGATAAAAATTTCTCCCCGAGACGAATAATTTTTTCTCGAACGTACTCAATGTCTATTCCAACTGGTAATTCCCTGTGGTAAATGGCTGCAGCATATCCTTTGGTATGAGAAATGGAAGCAAAGCCTTGCCCATTCATGGATTGAGGTTTGCCGTGTTCGTCCTTGAAAAAACCTGGATAGGGGATATGAAGATGCTGCAAAGCTTGGTAAAGGGCTTTTCTAGCTGCTGCCCACTCTTTCTTTTTTTCCGAGTGGGAAATATTTGCTAAGGACAGCTTTTCTCGGAAGCTTAAAAAATCCAAATCTTCCTCTTCGAAAGCCTCTATTATCTTTACAGCAATAGCTGAGGCAGAGCCAATTTTTTCTATTTTTGTTTGCATAGGCCTTGATGGACTAGCTCTGAGCGATCTTCTAATTTATGGCAAAAATTCATGTAAAGAAATTACATTCTCTCACAGGACATAACGATTGCATTTATGCGCTGGTGGAGGGGGTAAATTCTAAATTTTTTTATACCGGTGCTGGGGATGGAATGGTAGTAGAATGGGATTTGGATTCTCCAAAAGACGGTTATTTGATTGCAAAATTACCTAGTTCTATATATGCATTGGAAGTAGATCGGGTGCGTAATTTTTTAATCATTGGCCAAAATTACGAAGGGGTCCACGTAATTGATCTGAAGGAGAAGAAAGAAGTTTGGAATTTAAAATTAACAACTTTTTCCATTTATGATTTAAAAATAGTGGGTCACTTGCTTTTTGTAGCCACAGGGGAGGGCGTGCTACATGTAGTAGATATGGAGCAGAGAGCAATAAAAAAGCATATCAAACTATCCTCCAAATCCCTAAGAGTTCTTGCTCTGTCACCTGATGCATCCCACTTGGCAGTGGGATGTAGTGATTATCAGATCAAGATACTTCAGCTCAGTCGGTTAGATCAACCCATTGCCCTGCTGAAAGGGCATACCAATTCTGTATTTGCGCTCAGCTATTCCCCTGATGGGCGATACTTAATTTCTGGAGCGAGAGATGCATGTTTGAAATTTTGGAATACTTCTTCATACCAATTAGAGGAGCATGTAGTGGCACATTTGTATGCTATTAATTATGTATCTTTCCGTGTAGACGGAGCCTTTGCCGTAACCTGTTCAATGGATAAGACTTTGAAAATTTGGGATATCAATTCCCGAAGCCTTGGGAAAGTCATTGATAAAGCGAGACATGCAGGTCATGGAACCTCCATCAACAAAGTATTTTGGAGTACCTATTCTGGTGCTATCGTGTCTGTCTCAGACGATAGAACCGTAGCAATTTGGCAACTTGACATAGAAACCTTATGAAAATTTCCCCAACCGCCATTCGGCAAAAAGTATTTGAAACTTCTTTTAGAGGCTTTGAAAAAAAGCAGGTCACTGAATTTCTTGAAGAAATGAGTGTGGCGATGGAACAAATCAATCAGGAGAATTTGGACCTCAGAAGTCGCTTGCAGCAAGTAGAAGCAGAGGCCAAGAGACTCAAAGATGTGGAAGATTCCCTGTTTAGGACCCTAAAAACGGCTGAGGATACAGGTGCCGCGATCATCACCGAGGCCACCGAGGCCGCAGATCAGATCATTGCTGAAGCAAATCAATTGGCTGAGGGGGCAACCAAGCAGGCCCAACAGTATGCTACTCAGGTAAAAGAGCAGGCAGATCAAAGTGCTCGTGCCCTCACGCAAGCAGCAGAAGAAAAGGCAACTACCACCATTCAGGAGCTTCGTCAGGAGGTACAGCAGTTGATTAAGAGCTACGAAGGACTTGCAGATTACCGAGATGCTGTGGTTAAAAATCTACAAAAACTAGCACAAGAAGTATTGCGCCAATTGGAGCTTTCTGAATCTCAGACTAGCAGAATGGACGGCAAGACCTACCAAAAGGCCATCGATGAACTTGGCAAATCCAACCCTTTCACTGCTGCTAATTTTACCTCAATACCTCCAGCGTTGGAAGCTGTTCAAGATGAAACCTCGATTTCAGATTTTGACCAGGAGGAAGAGGAAAGTTTGCATCTTGAAAAGGAGGAAATTTCTTTGGGCGAGCAGGTCCTTGTTGAAGAACTAAGCGAGGAGCAGGAAATGGGATTGGATGAATTTGAGACAAGTGAAGAAGAACCAGGGGAATTGGATACCGAAGAATTTGAAGAAGAAGGCCTAGTAAGCGCCTCTACGGAAATAGAGGTAGAGGTTAATTTTCCAGAGGAAGAGTTCCCAGCATCTTTGGAGGAAGATGAAATAGACACCGAGGAGGAATCTCCTTCTTCTGGCGACACAGCAAACAAATCGGAGGATTCAAAATCCTCATCGGGATCTTTCTTTGATCAATTTGACTGATGGGAAAAATACTTTTGGAAGGAATGGAATTCCATGCTTACCATGGCGTCTATTCCGAGGAAGCCATTCATGGCAACCGGTTTACCCTGGACTTGGCAATGGAATTGGATCTTCAGGAAGCCATGGTTTCCGATCGATTAGATGCCACAGTGGACTATGCCCAAGTCTATGAACTCATCAAATCCCGAATGGCAATTCGCGTAAAACTTTTGGAGCATTTGGGCTATGTGATCATTGAAGACATTCGGAATGCCTTCCCACAGATCAAGGCCCTAACCTTAACTCTCAAAAAACATCATCCAGCCATTGGAGGAAAAGTACAGTATTCCTCTGTGCTTTTATCCTATCCAGAGGATTTTTCAAAATAAATTGAATGTGGTAAGCAGCCACTTAGTGGTCGTGGCGCTTGGGTAAGCTAGAATTTACGAAAGTAAATCCCCTTTCTTCCTGCCCTTCGTAAAAATCCAATTGTAGTCCCATGAGAAACATAAGGTGTTTCTTTTCAATCAAAACAGAAATTCCTTGCACTTGGTATTGCTGATCTTCTGGCTTTTTTTTATCGAAACCCAGTGCAAAGGACATTCCTCCGCACCCTCCCCCTTTCACTCCCACGCGAAGAAAATAATCCTCAGGAATATTTTTATGGGCCATGATGTGCTTGATTTCTTCCTCAGCTTTGGGGGTTATTTCTATGGGATTTAGCATGTGAATTTTCCTTCGGAAGGGGAGAAGATTTCTGTAAAATTACTCGATTGGAGAATCTTTTTAACTAAAGAAATTAAGATATTCGAATTAAATTTAACGAATGGACTTTCTTCTAGAACTCTTAAAACTAATTATTCCTGCGGGAGCAGTCCTCTACGGTATGTACTTGGTCGTGGTGTCCTTTTTATCCAAAGAGCGTGAAAAGTTATTGGTGGACTTGAAGAGCGAAAGTACACAAGTGGTTCTTCCTATCCGCTTGCAAGCTGCCGAACGTTTGTGTTTACTGCTTGAGCGAATTTCTCCTACACAATTGCTTAGACGGGCCAATCCTTCTCAGTTAAGTGCAGAAGAACTTCATCTTCAACTCTTATCTGATATCAGAGAAGAATTCAATCACAATGCGAGCCAACAAGTATATTTTACCCAAGATACCTGGAACGCCGTAAAAGTAGCTGTGGAGGAGGTTTCCTCCTTGATCCACCTCAGTAGGCAATCGGTAGAAGCCGATGCCTCTGGCTTGGATTTGGCCAAGGTGATTTTTTCCCATGCTTTTGATAGAACTACCGATCCTATTCAAATTGCTTTAGGTAAGGTGAAAGCAGAGGTTAGCCTTTATTTTTAATTTCAAAACAATCGGTATGACCCTAGCCTTGATTTCTGGAACCTCAGGATTGGTGGGAATGCAACTCCTGCACCAGCTTCTGAAAAATCCTTCCTACGAATATGTTTTGAGTTTGGGTAGGCGAAAGCTGGCGCTCAAACACGAAAAGCTAATTCAATTGGATGGGGAGATGCAGGTGCTTGCCTCCTGGGATTGGGAAGAAAAAATAAATGCTCAGGCCTTAAGAGGAGAATACCAAGGACTTGTAGTTGCGATAAAGGAAAAAAAAGTGGACATCCATGCCTTTTCAAGTTTGGGTACCACCATCAAACAGGCAGGTTCCAAGGAAAAATTTTATCAAGTGGATCACGATTTGGTGATTGAATTTGCCATGTGGGCCAAAAAACTTGGGGCTTCAAAATTTTTATACGTTTCGGCCATGGGTGCTCAGTCTAATTCTTCCATTTATTACAATCATGTCAAAGGAAAAACGGAAGAAGATCTCAAATCTCTCCAATTTCCCTATTTAGGATTGTTTCGGCCCTCTATATTGTTGGGCAACAGACACGAATTTAGACTCGGGGAACGCATAGCGACTATCTTTATGAGGCCGTTAAATTGGCTTAGAATCGCAAAGGATATTCAACCTATTCACGACTACCAAGTTGCTAAATCCTTGGTTTCCGTGGCGCTTTCTTCTTCTGAAAACAAGGTAGATTGTTTTCTTTCTGGGCAAATGCAAGACTTAGGAAAATGATCGCTGTTGCTCAAAGAGTTTTGGAATCTTCTGTCAAAATTGACGGTAAAATCAAAGATCAGATAGGGGTGGGCTTATTGATATTGTTGGGAATTGAAGAAGCTGATGAGCAAGAAGATGTGGATTGGTTGTCCAAAAAATTGGTCAACTTGAGGATATTTCCCGATGAGCTAGGCATCATGAACAGGAGTGTGCTAGAAATAGGAGGAGAATTGCTGTTGATTTCACAATTTACCCTGCATGCGAGCACCAAAAAGGGAAATCGTCCGTCCTACATCAAAGCTGCTAGACCAGAAATCGCTTTACCCTTATATCAAAAAATGATTCAGGCCCTAGAAAGTGAGTTGGGAAAGCCCATAGGTACTGGCACTTTTGGGGCGGATATGAAAGTAAGTTTGGTCAACGATGGACCAGTAACCCTTTGTATCGATACCAAAAACAAAGTCTAGACCAAAAAATAGGCTATAGTTTTTAAAAGTGAATCCAGCCTTGAGCTTTCAATGCTACCGCAGTTCCACTTTTGGTCACTAGGTATTTTCCTTCCTCTGCTTTGGTAATATGTCCTATAAAATGGATATCGGGATGTTTTTCCAACTTGGAAAAATCCTTTTGATCGATGGTAAAAAGTAATTCATAATCCTCTCCGCCGTTCATCACACAGGTGATTGGATCCAGATTTAACTCCACGGCCGTATCGAAGGTTTGCTTGTCTATGGGTAGTTTATCCTCATAAATGGTCGCACCCACCCCAGAGGCCTTGCAGATATGAAAAATCTCAGATGAGAGGCCATCCGATATATCCATCATGCTGCTAGGTACTACGTTTAGCTCTCGAAGTTCGTGGATAATATCCATCCTTGCATCGGGTCTTAGCTGTCGACCGGTGACTACGGCATAGCGTTCCAAATCAGGTTTCATGTTTGGATTAGAAAGGAAGACTTGTTTCTCTCTTTCTAAGATTTGCAGCCCTACCAAGGCAGCTCCCAAATCTCCTGTCACGCAAAGAATGTCGTTTACTTTAGCTCCTGATCGGTAGCACAACTGTTCTTTTTTGGCAAGGCCCAAAGCAGTGACCGAGATGACGAGCCCACTTCTAGAGGAGGTAGTATCACCCCCGACCAAATCTACTCCGTATTGATCGCATGCGGCACGTATGCCTTGGTAGAGGGCCTCTACTGCTTCTACAGAAAATCTATTGGAAAGGGCTAGGCTTACGGTAATTTGAGTGGGAATCGCATTCATGGCGGCGATATCCGATACGTTTACTGCAACGGCCTTGAATCCCAGGTGGGGCAGTGGGGTATAGGACAGATCAAAATGCACCCCTTCCAGCAATAAGTCAGTGCTTACCACGGTGAGTTGACCCCCAGAGTCTAGTACTGCAGCGTCGTCTCCTATCCCTTTTAGGGTGGAGGAGTTTTTAAGGAGTACGTTTTTTGAAATTTGGTCGATCAAACCAAATTCCCCCAATTCACTAATCTCTGTTCGTTTTTCTGACATCTGTGCAGTAGGTAAGAATGCTATAAGGTGCTTGAAGCTGGAGATAATTCTAAACTGACTTGGAGGAATCGTCTTGACATAATTCTACCAAAACCCCATGGGTACTTTTAGGGTGCAAAAATACGACGATTTTATGGTCAGCTCCTTTTTTTGGAATTTCATTTAAAATCTCGAATCCTGCTTCCTTCAATCGATTCATTTCGGCATAGATATCCTCTACATCAAATGCGATATGGTGAATTCCTTCCCCTCTTTTTTCGATAAACTTGGCAATGGGGCCTTCTCCTTGATCTGCTTGAAGCAATTCAATCTTGGTTTCTCCTATCTGGAAAAAGCTGGTCTCTACGTTTTCTCCAGCCACAGATTCCGTTTTATAATGGCCTTTTCCTAGAAGTTTTTCAAAAAGATCATTGGATTTTTTTAGGTCAGCGACTGCAATTCCTAGGTGTTCAATTTTCCTCATGCTATTTATTTGTATCTTTGTCCCGAATCTTTTTCTACCTAAGCATGTTGACTGGGTAGAAAAAATCTCAAATTCGGGTTAAAGATAAAAAGATATGATTACCGTTTCGGATAAAGCCAAAGAGAGAATTCTTGAATTGAAGAAAGAGGAGGGCAGAAAGGAGCAAGAAAATATCCGCGTTTCTGTAAAAGGAGGAGGATGTTCTGGCCTGATGTACGAATTGGGCTTCGATGCAGAGGTGGCAGAAACAGACCATGTGTTTGAAGACAAGGGGGTAAAAATTTTGGTAGATAAAAAAAGCCTCTTGTATTTGGTAGGAACGACTTTAGAATTTTCAGACGGATTGAATGGCAAGGGATTTCAATTTATCAATCCCAATGCCAACCGCACCTGTGGTTGTGGAGAAAGTTTTTCCGTCTAATATTGTTTTGTGAAAAGAAATTCAAGCAGCTGGAAACAGCTGCTTTTTTATGGGGAATCAATAAAATAAATTTCTTGGCTCGCGCCTAATTTTAGGGCTTTGCTTACCTTTGCGCACGATCAAAAACAAAATTACCCCATGGAAACTCCCTTAAAAACTATTCCTTTAAATGACCTGCATGTAGCACTTGGAGGTAAAATGGTGCCCTTTGCAGGGTATATGATGCCCGTGCGTTACAGTTCGGATATAGAAGAGCACCTTTGCGTCAGACAAGGAGTAGGTGTTTTTGATGTGTCTCACATGGGTGAATTTTTTGTGGAAGGTCCTCAGGCCTTGGCGCTTATTCAAAAAGTAACTTCCAACGATGCCTCCACCTTGGTGATTGGGCAGGCGCAATACTCCTGTTTGCCCAATGCAACGGGTGGGATTGTAGACGATTTGATCGTGTACAAGATATCTGGAGAAAAATACCTCTTGGTGGTCAATGCCTCCAATATCGACAAAGATTGGGATTGGATTTCTAGCCACAATACCATGGGAGCTAAGCTAACCAATGCCTCGGATGAGTACTGCCTCTTTGCAGTGCAGGGACCTAAGGCTGCTGCTGCCATGCAATCCATTACCCCAGTGGACTTGACCTCCATTCAATTTTATCATTTTACAGTAGGGGAGTTTGCAGGGGTGAAGGAGGTGATTATCTCCGGAACAGGCTACACCGGTGCTGGAGGATTTGAAATTTATGTAAAAAATGCAGATGCTGCTCATGTTTGGGAGCAGATTTTTAAGGCTGGAGCCGCTTACGACATCAAGCCGATCGGTTTGGGTGCTCGGGATACCTTGCGTCTAGAGATGGGCTATTGCTTGTATGGCAATGACATCACGGATACCACCTCACCCCTTGAGGCTGGTTTGGGTTGGATCACCAAATTCACCAAGGAATTTACCAATTCCACAGCCTTGAAGCAGCAAAAAGAAGCAGGAGTTTCGCGAAAGTTGATTGGATTTATCATGCAGGAGCGTGGTATCCCAAGAGGGCATTACCCGATTGTGGATGCGGCAGGGGAGGTCATCGGTGAGGTGTCCTCAGGTACCCAATCCCCAAGCATGGGAGTAGGTATTGGTATGGGCTATGTGCAAACTGCCTACAGCAAGGTGGGGGCAGAGATTTACATACAGATAAGAAACAAAAACCTGAAAGCTCAGGTGGAAAAATTCCCTCTTTACAAAGGAGAATGAAGTCCATTGAAGTTTGCTTTAGTCCCGAGTTGATTCACCTGCATGAGTTGGAGGACAAGTTAGTGGTGGTCGTGGATATTTTTCGAGCCACTTCTACCATGGTGGCTGCTTTGGCCCATGGCGTCACGGAGATTATCCCTTTTGCAGATCTTGAATCGTGCCGGGCCATGCAGGTGCAAGGCTACCTGATTGCAGGAGAGCGCAATGGCTTGACAGCTCCTGGCTTTGAATTGGGAAATTCTCCGATTGCCTTTTTGGAAGGGAACTATGCAGGTAATAAACTCGCGATGACTACTACCAATGGCACTTTGGCTATTGAAAAATCCAAGGCTGCTGCGGAAATTTTGATTGGGGCTTTCCCAAACCTAAAAGCTACAGCAACCTACATCCAATCTCAGCATTTGGATGTATTGATCCACTGTGCTGGGTGGAAGGGAAGATTTAATTTAGAAGATTCTTTGTATGCAGGTGCCTTAGCTAAATTACTCGAGCATAGCC
The DNA here is from genome assembly GCA_016866385.1 of Bacteroidota bacterium. GTDB lineage: Bacteria > Bacteroidota > Bacteroidia > Cytophagales > Cyclobacteriaceae > Algoriphagus. Next base: position 3,396 of record VGMU01000010.1, on the reverse strand, counting down.
ATCAATCAGCTGATGACGGAATTGTAGCTATAAAAACCTTATATGCCGCCCATGGTACTAATCTTGCTGATTTTCTTACTCAAGCTTCCCATGCCAAGCGACTACAAAATCATGGTATAGAAAAAGATATAGAGTTCTGCCTAAGTGTAGACGTGTATTCTCAAGTGATGGGATTGGATCAAGAGGGTCGTATTGTCTTATACTAAACCCTCGCTTAATTACTTGCTTAGCGCAGCTTTTGATTGTTTTGATGGCGGTCCCGATCTCTAGAATTCTTTTTTTCTAAATTCTTTCGCAAGGCCTCGGTCAAATTCACTCCCGTTTGGTTGGCAAGGCAGATCAGCACCCAGAGCACATCTGCCATTTCATCATCCAGGGCCCTGCCTTTGTCCGATTCTTTGAAGGATTGCTCTCCATAGGTTCGTGCCATGATACGAGCCAATTCACCCACTTCCTCCATGAGAAGGGACATGTTGGTCAGTTCATTAAAGTAGCGTACACCCACCGTCTTGATCCACTGGTCTACTAATTTTTGCGCTTCATGGAGCGTAAGTTCATTTTTTTCCATAAGTTCAATTCGCTTTCAACTATAGAGCTGCCTAGTTTATGAATCCAAAACCTAATTCCATTCAAGAGTACTTTTCTTGGTTTACTCCCGAAATTCAAGCCAAGTTACAGCAAATGTGCGAAATCCTGCGTCAGGCTTTGCCCGAGGCAGAAGAAGTGATCAGTTACCACATGCCTGCTTTCAAGACTACCGAAGTGTTGGTGTACTATGCCGCTGCCAAAAGCCATCTGGGATATTACCCCACCTCTTCAGGGGTGATTAACTTTAAGGAGGAATTGGCGGGGTATGTGACCTCCAAAGGAGCGATTCAGTTTCCGTACAACCAAGACCTTCCGCAGCAACTTATCCGTGACATCGCGCAGTTTCGTGCCCAGGAAGCCCTAGAACGGGCCGCTGCAAAGAAGAAAAAGAAACTCAAGTAAGGATTCGATTTAAGGCAACTAGAAATGCGTCTACCTCTTCTTTGGTGTTGTACACGTGTGTGGACACGCGTATCGCATTTACCTTTCCTTCAGGGACCTGTCGAATCCGAAATCCGGCTTTTCCCAGTTCATTTCCACAAACCTGGTAGGTCATATTTTTTGGACGGAAGGTGAGGAGTGCTATTCGGGATTCTTTTTCCAACGGAGTAAGGATATCGAGTTTGCTGTTCAGTTCCAAAAGCCCATCCAGCAGGTACTGATTGAGGGTTTGTAGGCGAGTTTGTATGCGTTCCTTTCCAATCTGCGTATGGAATTTCGTAGCGGCTACCATGCCTACTGCTAAGGTTTTACTTTGCGTTCCGTAATCAAAACGCCTGGCAGAAGGCACATAACCAGCGAAGGTTGGGGGATCGGTGGTCATGTCCCAGCCTGTGTCGGAATGCCCTCCAATCATGATGGGAATCAATCGCTCCAAAGATTCTTCTTTCACAAACAAAAACGCTGTACCGCTGGGGCCACACATCCATTTATGGAAGCATCCTGCATATAAATCACAGCCCAAGGCATACAGATCCAAGTCGAAGGCGCCTGCACCGTGAGCTCCGTCTATGGCAGTCAGGATCCCCTTAGATTTAGCAACATTGCAGATCTCTGCTATGGGTAAAACCAAACCGGTGGTGCAGGTAACGTGGGGAACGGCTATGACCTTAGTTTTGGAATTAATTAATTTTTGAATCTCGTTCAAATTTTCCTCTTGGGTTGTTTTTGGCTCAAAAGTCCGCAGCACGATTCCATTGTATTTTGCTCTATTTAGCCAAGGAAGGGCATTTCCGGCGTGTTCATGGGTAGTGAGAATGACTTCATCTCCTGCTTTCAAGGGAATTCCCCAAGCCATAATATTAATTCCTTCTGTGGTATTATGAGTGATGGAGAATTCCGTAGGTTTGATTCCAAAAAAAGAAGCCAGTTGGATTCGTTCCTGGTCTGAGTTGCCATATTCTCCACTACTATTGATGAGGAGATTACTTTCCACCATAGCATTTAATACGGAGTAAGGGGCGGGGCCAAAAGTACCGGTGTTGAGATAGATGGGAGAGCTTCCTAAGGGAAACTGTTTCTTCATTTCCTTCCAATAGTCCTCTTCTTTCAATTCCAAGGAAGGAAAGGCGGGGGAGGAGGGAGAAAAGGGTAGAGTAAACGCTGCTAGGCTGGGCAAGCTTAAACCCAGGCCAAGGTGCTGTAGAAAATTTCTTCTGCTTTGCATGGTCTTAGCATAAAGAAGAAAGTTAAGAGATTTGCGGTAATTTTTTCACCTCTGCCTAGCAATTGAACTTGGTCTTTTTGGAGGATATTAGGGTAAAACTTATGTTTTCAACCCTTAGGGCAATTCAAAAAGCTTATTTACGGCAGGAGGCAGGTCTTCCTCGTAATGACTCACGTAAATCACTGTTAATTCGCAGTGCTCTAGGATCCATTGGAGGGTATCTCTAAATACGATTCTTTGTTTTTCATCCAAACCTTGGGAAGCTTCATCAAGGATAAGTAGGGAGGGTTTTTTGATCAAGGCTCTAGCCAACAGCGCCCAACGCTTGACCTCCAAAGGGAGCTGATGAAAGTAGTCTCCCTGATAGGCTTCAAGGCGAAAGACTCGAATCCATTCCATGGCGAGGGATTCTTGTGCAGCAGTTGGTTTTTTAAACAAGCCCATGGTGTCCATCAATCCTGAAAGGATGACTTTAAGAAGAGTTTGATTTCTAGGAAAAAATCGGCTGAGTTCGGGAGCCACAAAGCCAATGGGTTTTTTGAGCTCCCAAATACTTTCTCCGCTACCTCTTTTTCTTCCAAAAAGAGAAAAATCTTGAGAGTAGGCTTGAGGATTTTCACCTATCAAAAGACTAATAAGCGTAGATTTTCCACTTCCATTTTTTCCAGAGAGCCGCCATCTTTCTCCAGCCCTAATCTTCCAAGTAATGTCTTTGAGGATGGTTTTTGATCCATAGCTAATGCAAACAGCGTTAAGTTCTACCAATGTTTCAGGAATAGTTTTTTCTTGGGGCAGTAATGCTTGCAATTGGGCCAAATTCCACGGAATAGTAAGGGGTGCTTGTGGGAAATGAGGGTAGGTCGTCCGGCTCCAGCTTGAGAGGGATCCTTCGCCTTCTATTCTGGCGATATGGGTGAGTTGTTTAGGGATTTCCCCAGAAGAAGTAGTAAGCAAGACATGCACCCCTTTGGAAATTAGCTCAGCTAAAAAATCTCCAAAAGTAGCCCTGCTCTCCTCATCCAATCCCGTGAGCGGCTGATCCATAAGAAACAAGCGAGGTTGACGTAGAAGGCCCAATGCCAAGGCCAGTCTTCGCGTTTCTCCGTTGGAAAGTTCTAAGATGGAAGAAGAAAGCAAATGCT
>VGMU01000009.1 GCA_016866385.1 Bacteroidota bacterium | reverse complement strand
TATATCAAGGCACTAAGGGCTGATGTTTGTGCAAAAAGTATGCATCTAAAAAAAAACACTCCAAATAATTTACGCGTAAGTGCCTGAATATGAAGTGGGCCCACTTGGAATCGAACCAAGCACCTACTGATTATGAGTCAGTTGCTCTAACCGAATGAGCTATAGGCCCAAATTTTGGGATTTCCCATTAAATCAAAATCTGGGGTGATTACCTTAATGACCTTGGTTTTGGGACTGCAATGTTACATATTTGAGTTGAATTTATCAACCTTCCTTGCGGATGAAAATAAGGCCAGACCTAGAGCTAATCGTCTTTGATTTGGGCAATGTGCTGATCGACATCGATTATGCCAAAGCCATGTCCCAGATGAAGTCGGTCCTTCCCAATGCCCTGCATCCCAAGGTAGATCAATGCTATGCTGCTGAATTCCACAAAGCTTACGAAAGGGGAGAAATAGATTCTCCAAGCTTTCGCAATGCCTTTCGAGACTACTTTGAGCAAGATTGGTCAGATAATGAGGTAGATGCGCTTTGGAATAGCCTTTTGGGAAGTCTGCCTGCTTACCGATTGGATTTGGTTAGGAAACTTAAATCCCAATATCAAGTGGCCATCCTCAGCAATACCAACGAAATCCACATCCAAGCGGTAGAAGTCATGCTTGCCCAAGAGTACGGGATGGATAATTTCTCTTCACTCTTTGATTGGGTTTTTTACAGCCACCAGGTAGGCTTGGCTAAGCCGGATCGGGCGATCTACCAACACCTAGTGGATACAGTGGGAGTTGATCCATCACAGATTCTTTTTTTCGATGATCTTTTAGCCAACGTGGATGGGGCTGCCGCTGTAGGGATTCCATCCATTCGGGTAGAAGGCCCCCATACACTTTTAGATTTTTTTGCAGATGTATACCACTAAAGAGTACCTAATTCATTCCCTATTATTGCTTCTTACCCTTTTGACTACCACCTTGGCGGGGGCAGAGTGGTTGTATGGTAAATCCATCTTGGCCTCAGGAGAAGCGGCGCTGACCTGGACCTATTTCATCCGTTCTTTAACCTTTTCCGTACCATTTGTGGGGATTTTATTGGTGCACGAATTGGGACACCTGATTACATCCATCTACCACAAGGTACGCTGTACTTTACCTTATTTTATTCCTGCTTGGTTGGGATTTTTGGGAAGTCCCTCCTTAGGGACCTTTGGTGCCATCATCCGTATGAAAGGAAGGGTTAGTAGTCGTAAAAAATACTTTGATATTGGAATTGCAGGCCCACTTGCTGGTTTTGTGGTTGCATTTGGTGTCTTGACCTACGGCATGCTGACCTTACCTGGACCTGAGTACCTCTATGAGATCCATCCCGAATATGCAGACCCAAACTTTAAAGGCTACGGAGAAGATGCCTTGGAGTTTGAGTTAGGAAATAACTTGCTCTTTTGGGCTATGGGAGAGCTGCTTGCAGACCCAAATCGCTTGCCTTCCATGTCGGAATTGATTCATTATCCCTTTTTGTTTGCAGGCTATTTGGCTTTATTTTTTACAGCACTCAACCTTCTGCCCATAGGGCAACTGGACGGAGGGCATGTGCTTTTTGGGTTATTTCCTAAGTCCCATGCACGAATTTCTCTAATTACTTTTTCTGGGTTCATGACCTTTGCTGGCTTGGGGGTGATACGGCCTTCCTTACCCGTGGATGATCTGCTCCTTCGGATACCTTTGTACCTTGGTTTTCTATACTTCTGCTTTTCTAAATCCAGCCTATCTACCCTCAATAGGGTGACCCTAGCCTTGAGCATAGGTGCCTTTCAATACCTGCTGGTATTTGTTCAACCTGCTTGGGAAGGATATCCTGGCTGGTTGTTTTTTGGATTTTTGTTGGGAAGGGTAATGGGAATCAACCATCCTGAGGTGCAAGGATTCCAAGCGGTAGACAGAAACAGAAAAGTGCTAGGATGGATAGCCATATTGGTGTTTATCCTTTGCTTTTCTCCTCAGCCTTTTCAGATGAGTTGAATTTGTACTTAAAACTTTGTACAAAGTACGAAGTACAATGTACCAAGTATCTTAAAAATGAAGATTGGATTTCGAAATGGGTTGGCTGAGAACTACTTCAAGAATCTTCAATTGACGATAGCTGTTCGATATTAGTCCTTATTTCGTACCTCACATTTGATTACCTACCTGAAACATAGCACAACTCGGATCCATACTTTGTACTTGGTACTTGGTATAATGTACAATTTGCCCTAGAATTGGTTGTCACTATTCAGGCAAGGCTCTGAAAGCCAAAATACCACCCACTACGTTACGAACCTTATTAAATCCTTTGGATTCTAAAAACTGTTTGGCATTCCCACTTCTTGCTCCGGAGCGGCAATGGACGATGATTTCCTGATTTTTTAATCCATCCAGTTGAGCCAATTGCTGAGGAAGTTGGCCTAAGGGAATGTTATTGGCACCCAAGTTGTCTTCTTCGTATTCCCACTCTTCACGCACGTCTATGAAGTGAAAAGGTTTACCACTTTCTATTCTTTCTTTTAATTCACTTACAGTAATGTCTTCCATATTAATTGCTAACAATGATTCGGTAAGTTGATACTCCTGACTCTCCCTGTACATACAAAAAGTATAGTCCAGGAAGCTGCCCTGTAAAATTAAGCTTTTCACCATTGCCTTGCGAACTTCTTGGAAGTATTACTTCCCTTCCAAAGGCATCCAACACCTGGAGCTTGGTAAATTTACCTTCTACCATCACTTCTTGAACTACTGGATTGGGATAAATCCTAAGGGTATTTTCTGGAATTACTTCTCCACTGGCTTTGCCCGTCTTGCTGATGTGCGGTCTAATGAGCAATGCTCCTTTGACCTCCTTATTTTGCTGCCAACCTCCTCCAACATTGTAATATATTTTATCTCCGCGGTCATTGCTTTTATCTAGTCCTACCTGCAGGAAGTCGTTGGTAAACTGGGTGAAGCCTACATAAAATGTGCCTGTTATGGATATGACTTGCTCCAAGGGAAAATAATGAATGGATTCCCCCTGCTTTTTGGCCGTTATAACCACTTCTTTCGAATACAAGGGTTTTTTGCTAAGGTCAGACCAAACTTTTAAATCTATTGTCTGATTTATTTGCCTGGAGTTGGTAAAATTTATGGAAATTCCCTTAAGAAAGACACTTTCTGGACTGGTATATTGCACTGCGAGTTGCCCAGCTTTTTGATTTACTCCCGCAGCATAATCGGCTACCCCTTGGTCATATGCAAAGTAATCTCGCAATGCAAAGCGAGTACTTACCCTATCGTTGTCTCGAAAATCAACTTGAGGGTATCGTACCGTATCCGAAGCATTGATTTCGAAAAGAAGGCCATCTCCCGTAATGAGGGAAGTTTCTACAAAAAGATCTCCAGCTAACTTAGGAAGAGGAATTTCTGTAAAAGTCCTACTCACTATACTTCTTCTTTCCAAGGCATTGGGAACAGGATTGAAGGGGGTAGTAGCATTGATAGGAAGCAAGGTGTTTCCCGTGCTATCGCGTAGGGTAATGGAATATTCCATGGCCTTGAATCGATTTTCTAGGTTTTGAAACTCACTTCTTACGGGTGTCCATTTCCCTGTCTGGTTTTTTTCTAGAAGTTCCCATGGATAAGCCCCAAACTCTCCCAATCGCAGGGTAGAAACTTGAGTGAGGGCACGATCAGGATAGCTTAGATCTGTAGCTAAGCCCCAAACTCTCCCAATCGCAGGGTAGAAACTTGAGTAAGGGCACGATCAGGATAGCTTAGATCTGTAGCATTTCGCCGGGTGTTGAGGTACACATAATCTAGCAGCCAGGCATCAAAAGGTCCACTCCGTCTTCCTGAGGAAAAAAATCTAAATTGAAAGGAAGCATGTTGCCATTCTGGTTTTATTTGAATGATTTCCTGAAAAAAACGAGTTCTATCTAGTTCCGAACCGCCCTGTTTTTGCCAGATAGTGATCCAAGTTCCTTGAGGATCCAAAATTTGAAGTATAAAAAGGTCATTGCTATCTGGAGCTTCCGCTTTTCCGCCCGCCTGCCAAAAAAAACTCAAATAAGTACTCTGTTGGGAACTGGAGGAGCTCAGCGTCAAGTCTATTGGTAAACTTGTCAGAAAATCAGCTTCTCCTTGATCTTTGGCTTGAACGGAATAGGGGGATCCTTCGCTGTCTACCCCATTAAATACTACCGTACCTAAGGAGGGAGGCCTATTGCCAATGGTTTCTGTATAGCTTACTCCTTTGGTAATCCATTTTGAGGCTTGAATTCCCTTTGAAAAATCATCCCAGAAGGGAAGCGTGGCCGTGGTATTTTCCTTAGCTTGAGGCTGGTAAGTAGAATGATGAATCCATGGATTACGGTCAATGGGCCCAAACTCTATTACTTGGGCAAGAACGGTTTCGTTCCAGCCAAGCAAGGCCATCCAACAAAAAAAAACATGGTAAAACCCTCTCTTCACCCCTTATTTTTTTGCGACCCAAAGATCCACTAGGTCTCCAGTTCTTACTTCTGTTCCTGCAGGGGGGCTTTGCAAATAAATTTTCCCTGCAGCCACCGAATCAGTTCTAGCATAGGTCTTTCTACCAATTCGAAGCCCTGATCCCAAAGCCAAAAATTCTGCCTCTTCTTCTTCCATACCAATGAAGTTTGGAGCATTGAGCAATTGATTCCCCATGCCATCTCCAACCACCAAATCGACTTTTGATCCTTTTGGGATTTCAGCACCTTCTCTTATGGGTGCTCCCTTGTAGCGTTGTTCTAGGACTACATTGATCCCTATATCTGGGACATATACGATGTCTCCTCGCTCCAAACCAATGTTGGCTAAAATTTCTTGCACATTTTTCAAAGGCATGTTGATCAAGCTTGGCATTTTAAGGATAGGAGCATTTCTAGCGTTGAGGGTAAGGTAAATTTTACGATCTTTTTTTACCAAGGCATTTGCCTCAGGGAGTTGCTTTAAAATAGCCAAAGGATCTTGCTCAGTGCTGAAACTAGAGTCTGGAGAAACTTCATATTGCAGAGAAGAAGCTTCGAGCAATTCAATGGCTTCTTCGTAATCTAGACCGCTTAGGTCAGGTACGGTTACCGTATCCCCATGGTTAGTGTATAGAGGCAAGTAAACCTTTAGAAATAAAAATCCAAGGGTAATCGAAATGGCAATGATGATGCCCAAATTGATCCCTACTTTTTTTAGTTGCTGGGTAAATGGTTTCATTTTTCTAGAACTGCTGAAGTAAAGATTTCCGCATGATGTATCAACGTACAAAGGTGGTAAAAAGTAATAATATCCTAAAAAAAATACGCCAAACCCTAGGACTCGGCGTATTTGAATTATTGGATAAGGACACGTTTGATTTCCTGCAGACTTGAACTATTTATTTTGAAAATGTACAGGCCTGAGGTAAACATCTCCCTACTGAAGGTGTAAGTTTGGTTTAAGGTATTGGGGAAGGATAATTCCCTCACGATGGCACCTGTAGCGGAGATAATTTGAATGCTTACATTTTCTCTTTTGGGGAGGTTGAAAGCAATATTGACAAACTCTGTAGCAGGGTTTGGATAGATGATGGTGTTTCGCTCTGCAGGAATTACAGGATCTGGATTAGCACTCAAAAAGAGCTCCAGGTTGTCTAGGTAAACCGGTGAATTTTGCGTTCCTGCAACATCCAGTACAAAAGCCAAACGAATTTGTTTTTTTCCTTCTCCCGCGAATTCGGTAAGGTTGACATATTTTCTTCGGTAATCCGAAGCACTATTGGGGTTGGCAGCGCCCGAAGTAACGGTACTGAGAGCTGTCCCGGCAGCTGACCAGATCACTTTGTATGTTTCCCCTTCATTGGCACTAGCAAGTAGGTAAAGTGTAGTGCCCGGATTGACCGCTCCTGCAGCCAAGTCGAAGAATACACTAGCCTGCCTGCTTACCGATAGATCAAAAATTGGAGTTCCCATCCAATAAGAATTTCCATCAGAAGGATTTTGAATCCTAGCCACATTATTGGGTCCTGTTGCACTGCTTACTGAAGTTACTTGCCATGCATTCTGATCGTTTTCAGGATTTATGGTCAGCCAAGGAGCGAGGTCTGAGCTAGCATTGAAATTTTGCCTCCAGGGCACTTCCAACCTTCCTATGTTTTCGATATCGTACCAATTGACTTGAGGAGCGGCAGGGAAATTTTGATCAAAATTAGGTTCTGAAATTCCAAATTTCAGGTTATTTTTTCCATCTACCGTAGAATTGGCCAAGGTTACATTGACCGATTCACCAGGTTTGATGGCAGTTCCTGAACCTAGAAATACGCGGTTACCTGCATTATTGGTATTTCTAGAGAAAAGAAACTTAGATACCGGTAAGTTGCCTGTATTGGTGATTTTTACGATTTCTTGAGCGTGGTTACCGGAACTTATGGGATTTGGTGCAAGCACTTCATTGATAGTCAACTCATACTTAAATTCCTCCTTGGCCAGTACTCGGATATTTCTCAGATAAATATTATTTCCAAAGGCATTTTTTGTAACCAAGGCTAGCCTAATTTTCCCTAGATCCTTAAACTTAGATAAGTTGACCAGCTCGGTTCGGAATTGAGTCGCAGAGCTGGGAATAAATTCATCCACGGTAGGATCAGAGGTTTGCAGCCTAGTTCCACTTTTTTTGTAAGGAGGAGTAATGATATCGAAGTCCACACTACATTCTGCAGCAATAGCAATCAACAATTCGTCTTGAAATCCTGCTTGGTTATATGGACCATGTGCCACTTCAAATACCAATTGGGCATTGGGGTACTTGCTCAAGTCGATTTGAGGAGAAATAAAGTAATCGAGTTGCCCTTGGGCCTCGTATTCGTAATGACGAATAAATAAGCTGGGCTGAGCTACCCCATCCAAGGTTAGGGTTGTTTTTTCCCAGGTCAAGGATTGATCTGGATTGCCAATAATCCAGGTGCTAGGTAGCGTATTCAAAGCCACGGAGTAGGGGAGAGTCAATTGACCTTGTTGTACCGGTTTGGTGCTCAAGGAATTGTTGCTAGGCACCAAGTCTGCTAGGTCATTGACTTGTACGATGGTAAAAGCAAATTCATTGAATTCTCCGTTGGTATCCAAATTACCAAAATTTAAAATCGCCTTTTCTGTTGTCCTTAGGTTAGTTGCAAAGCGCTTGGTTTCAATCAGCCTTCCATTCCACCTGAATTCTATACTTACGGAAGTCACGAAGTCATTTCCACGGTTTTGCACCTCTACTTGGGGTGCAATGATGGTTTGGCAAAGTGCATCTGCAGGAGAAACAACCTTCAATAGGGATACATCTCTAGTGGAAAGTTGAGGATCTCTTGTGGCTCTATTATTGACCAAGGTCACTCTTCTGGGACTATTGGCCAAGACCACATCAAATCTATTTACCTGACCCTTGGTGAAGAGGTTCATGCAGGCATCTGGTGTATAATCCATATAGTTTTGGATCATGTTGACATTACCGCAAGAGAACCTCGAGTAACTGACATTGCAGATATTGTTGGGATTATCTTGATTGGGAGTATCCAAGACAAAGTCATCTACTTCACAACCTCCATCTCCCCAAATATGACGTAAACCAAAATAATGCCCTACTTCATGGGTGGCAGTTCTGCCTTTGGTATTGACTGCTGTGCCGGGACCCATCCCAAAGAATCTATAGTCTACAGTTACCCCATCACGAATGGCTGCAGTAGGAGCGAAATTGAGACCTGGTAGGTTAGAGGTAGGAAATGTAGCATATCCTAGGTAAGGAGATACCAAGGGTACTACCCAGATATTGAGGTATTCTTCGGGATTCCATTGGGAGAGCTGCCCGATTAGGGTTGCATCTTCTGGACCATAAGTTGTTTTAGTTCCTTGTCGTCGTACAATCCCATTGGTGGGAAGTCCATTGGGATCTTGCTTAGCTAGGATAAATTCAATGTTGGCATCTGCTGCCACAGGTAAAAATTCTTCTGGAGTTCTGTTTGCATCTGCATTCAATCGTCTGAAATCCTCATTTAAAATGCGAATTTGCTCCAAAATCTGCGCATCTGAAATGTTGGCTTCTACTCCTACGGCTGTACCGTTGTGAATGACATGTACTACTACAGGGATGACTCTTAGTACTGCTTGAGTCATCAAAAGCTGCGGCTGTCGATTTTTTTGATTTATTTTTTGATTGATCCAATCCTCAAATACGGCTTTGCTTCCCAATACCCCAAGTTCCTTTTCTTGCTGGGCTTCGATTAGGGTGTGGGCACATTTTTCAGAGTGACTGTGGGTACTGGTTTGACCTACGTTGGCATGAAAATCTTGAAGGCTAAATTTTTGTCCAAAAGCAGAAATACTTGAACCTAGAATAAGGCTTATTCCAAGAAAATAAAAAAGACTTTTTTGATACCAATTTTTCATTTATTGTGGATTCAAGCAATTGAAAGGTTAACAGCCTCTACCCGCGCTATTTCTGGAATGGCTCTTTTAATGGCTTCTTCCACACCTGCTTTTAAGGTCATGGATGACATGGGACAAGAACCGCAGTTTCCCAACATTTCAATTTTCAATACAGCCTCGTCGGTTAGCTCTACCACACGTACATTGCCTCCATCTGCTTCTAGATAAGGCCTAATGGTATCTAAGGCAAACTCAATTTTTTCTCTCAATATGGCTTCCATCACTAAGACTTAAGGGTTAATTTCTACGCGTTCTGTTTTTTCTAAAGAGGCATTTCGTATGGCGACTTGTCGGGCAACTTCCTGGGACAGCGCGTGATAAGCACCTTGTGTTGCCCCTGCCTTTAAAACTGCCGGAAATCCAGTATCCCCACTTTCACGAATACTTTGCACTATCGGAATCTCTCCTAAAAAAGGTACCTGGTAGGTCTCGGCTAATTTCTTGCCTCCATCCTTTCCAAATAAGTAATATTTATTAGAAGGAAGTTCTTCAGGCGTAAAATACGCCATATTTTCCACAACACCTAAGATAGGAACGTTAATTTGTGCCTGTTTAAACATGGAGATTCCCTTGCTTGCATCGGCCAATGCAATTTTCTGTGGGGTAGTTACGATGACGGCACCTGTAACTGGTACTGTTTGAACCAAGGTCAGGTGAATATCTGAGGTACCGGGAGGCAGGTCAATCAATAAATAATCTAGGTCGCCCCATTCCACATCGGAAATAAATTGACGCAAAGCAGAGCTTGCCATAGGTCCTCTCCATACCACTGCACTGTCGGTGGGGGTCAAAAATCCTATAGACATCATTTTGACGCCATACTGCTCTACTGGGACGATGCTATTTTTTTCTCCTATTCGTTTTACGGCAGGCTGTTCACCTTCTACATTAAACATGATAGGAATAGAGGGTCCAGAAATATCAGCATCAACCAATCCCACTTTGGCTCCAAGTTGGGCCAGCCCCACAGCCAAATTGACCGCAGTAGTTGATTTTCCCACTCCTCCTTTACCAGAGGCGATCGCGATGATGTTTCGAACTTCAGGTAAAATAGGGGTGGCCTCCCGGACGGTGGATACTTGAGAGGTCATTTGAATGTCATAGGTCCAAGAATTTCCGAAATCTTCTTCTAAAACTTGTAGGCAATTGTTTTTAATTACTTCCTTAAGCGGGCAAGCCGGAGTAGTCAAGACCACCTTAAAGCGCACCTGTTTGCCTTCGATGTGGATGTCTTGAATCATTCCCAAGGAAACCAAATCTCGCTTGATGTCGGGATCTTGCACTTTGGAAAGTGACTTTTTCAACAATTCTGCCGTCAGTTGCATCAAATTCTTTTTTTTTGCAAGTTAGTTTAAGAATGCCTTATAGAAAAACCCTTCTTGACTCAAGATGAAATTACCTTCGGAAAAGATTTCGTTTTCAAGAGGACCTACTTTTCTCGGTATAGTGATTACCTTTACTTGCTAGTTTCCTCCTATGTCCATCAGCAAATTCACTTCCGATAAAGTAAAAGAACGCGCAGATATTGTCGAGGTGGTAGGGGATTACATTCCCCTCAAAAAGAAGGGGCAAAATCTTTGGGCCTGCTGCCCTTTTCATGGGGAGAAAACCCCTTCATTTTCGCTTTCTCCTACCAAGCAAATCTATAAATGCTTTGGTTGTGGGAAGGCAGGTGATCCCATCCAATTTGTCATGGATATCGAAGGGATTGGGTTTCAAGAAGCCATCAGGCAGTTGGCCAAAAAATATGGCATTGAAGTAGAGGAAGAGGCATCTCTGAGTCCGGAGCAACACCAAGAACACAACGAACGGGAGAGTCTCTTTATAGCAGTCAATTTTGCAAAAGATTTTTTTGTAAAAAACCTCGGTACCGATGAGGGTAAGGCCATAGGTTTGAGTTATTTCAAGGAGAGAGGCTTTACCCAACAGATCCTTGAAAAGTTCGATTTAGGCTATGCCTTAGAGGGTTGGGATCACTTGTTCAAAGCAGCAAAAGCAGCTGGCTTTGAGGAGGAGATATTGCTGAAAGCAGGATTAATATTACAGAAAGAAGGGGAGACCGAACGGCTCTACGACAGGTTTAGAAATCGGGTGACCTTTACCATCCATAACGTCAGTGGAAAGGCCATTGGGTTTGGAGCTAGGATCCTTACCAAGGATAAAAACCAGCCCAAGTACATCAATTCTCCCGAGACTCCAATTTACCACAAAAGCGACGTGCTTTATGGCATGTTTCAGGCCAAAAAGGCCATTCGCGAATTGAATAATTGCTATTTGGTAGAAGGGTATACCGATGTAATATCTCTGCACTTAGCCGGAATTGAAAACGTGGTAGCTTCTTCAGGCACTTCCCTTACGGAAGGACAAATCAAGTTGATTCAACGATTTACGCATCAAGTCACTGTACTATACGATGGGGATGCGGCAGGTATTAAGGCTTCTTTGAGAGGAATTGATTTGCTTTTGGAAGGTGGGCTTCAGGTAAAAGCAGTGACCTTTCCTGATGGGGATGACCCTGACAGTTATTCTAGAAAAGTAGGCACGCAGGCCTTCCAAGATTATTTGAAGGAAAAGAGCCAAGATTTTATAGCCTTTAAAATTAGCCTTTACAAAGACGAAATAGCCAAGGATCCGATTCGCAAGGCGGGAGTGATTCGGGAAGTGCTTGAAAGTATTTCTAAAATTCCAGACCCCATTCTAAGGTCTGTGTATGCCAAGGAAACTTCTCTGCTTTTGGATATAGAGGAAGAGATTGTTCACGTTGAACTGAATAAGCTGCTTCTTAAATCTCAAAAGGAATCCTTCCAACGTAGCAAAGAACAAAAGGAGATGGAGGAGCAGGTCGCTGATTTGCTGCCCCCCAAGCAAAACCTGGACTCTCATGACATTTTTCGCATTCAAGAAAGAGAGACCTTGAGGCTTTTGATCAATTACGGCGGGCATCCTTTGGAACAGGAGGAGGGGTATTTTTGTCAATATATTTTAAATGAGATCAAGGAGGTGGAGTTTAAAACTCCTTTGTACATAAAGATGCTCTCCCTCTATAAAAATTGGGTGGAGCAAGGAACACCGCCTACCCATGCTATATTTTTAAATCAAGCAGATGCAGAAGTAAAGCAAGAAGCCATTGCACTTATGTCCCAGAAACATGAGGTTTCGGCCCATTGGAAAGATAAGTTTCAAATTTTTATTCAATTTGAATCGGATGATTTAGCACATACCGCCTTTAAATCTATTTTAAGACTAAAACGAAGGCTCTTACAAAAATTGATGGAGGAAGCCATTCAAAAAATTAAAGAAGCTGAGTCTACTGGCCAAGACCAAAATCAGGTAGGGGAGTTTCAAACCATTTATTTGGAGCTTAAAAAAATGAAACTTTCCATGGATAAGGAATTAGGTATTGTAGTAGGATAGTAACAAACTTTATTTGCTTACTTCCTGTTTTATATAGAAAGAGGATACATTTGTCAACCCAAATCAATTTTTAAATCAATTCTAGTGGAAAAATTCATTCTTGATCCCATTGAAGATGCCATAGAGGCCATTAAAAATGGCAAAGTGATTATTGTGGTTGACGATGAAGATCGTGAAAATGAAGGTGATTTTGTATGTGCCGCCGAAATGGTGAGTCCAGAAATTGTCAATTTTATGGCTACGCATGGGAGAGGACTTATCTGTGCTCCTTTGATCGAAGACCGGTGCGAACAATTGGGATTGGACCTTATGGTAGGCAACAATACTGCTGCCTTTGAAACCCCATTTACCGTTTCGGTAGATTTGATAGGGCATGGATGTACCACCGGGATATCCGCTTCAGATCGCGCCAAAACCATTCTTGCCTTAGTAGATGAAGGTATTCACCCTAGTGAATTGGGAAAGCCAGGCCATATTTTCCCCTTAAAAGCCAAGCGTGGAGGAGTACTTCGGAGGGCAGGTCATACCGAAGCGGCCATTGACTTTGCACGATTGGCTGGTCTAAAGCCAGCAGGGGTGCTAGTTGAAATCATGAACGAGGACGGAAGCATGGCTCGTCTTGAGGATTTGGTAAAGGTTAGGGATAGATTTCAATTGAAACTGGTATCCATCAAAGATTTGATTGCTTACCGCTTGAAAAATGAGACCTTGATTACCAAAGAAATCGATGTAGATATGCCTACGGAATGGGGTAGTTTTGAGCTTGTGGCTTACCGGCAAACCAATACCCAAGAAATTCATTTGGCCTTGTGTAAAGGCACTTGGGAAAAGGATGAACCCGTTTTGGTCAGGGTACATTCCTCTTGCGCTACGGGAGATATTTTTGGTTCTTGCCGCTGCGATTGCGGACCCCAACTTCATGCTGCCATGCAGCGTGTGGAGCAGGAAGGCAAGGGAGTTGTTTTGTACATGCATCAAGAGGGTAGGGGGATTGGTCTGATCAATAAATTAAAAGCCTACAAACTTCAAGAAGAGGGAATGGATACCGTGCAGGCCAATTTGGCTTTAGGATTGCCCATGGATGGAAGAGATTATGGGATAGGCGCTCAAATTTTGAGGGATTTAGGGATAAGTAAACTCAGACTACTTTCAAATAATCCTCAAAAGCGTGTAGGACTTTTGGGATATGGATTGGAGATCATAGAACAAGTTCCTATTGAAATTCAACCTAACCCTCACAATCAAAAATATCTGCAAACCAAAAGAGATAAAATGGGGCATTCCATTTTAAAATAGTAATTATTTCCCTTAAGTTGCCTCGTTTGGATAACAAAAAGGTGATTTTCCCGTGTACTTGCTAGTGAAACGTATGAAAAGATTAATCCTTTGTTCTTTACTGTTTTTAAGCTTCATTGCTGTACTTGAGGCTCAAAATAAGTTTCCCTCACAAATCTGGCACAAGGGTAACCTGCAACTTATTGATGGAACTTCGTATTCGGGATTATTGAAGTACGATTTGGACAATAATATGCTTCAGCTGCAAACCGAAACCGTAATTACTTTTACCGCCTCCAATGTGGCAAATTTTGATATTTACGATGAGACTTATGGAGGTATACGGAAATTTTACAGCTTACCTTATGCCTTAAGTGGAGATTACGAAACCCCCATATTTTTTGAAGTACTTACTCAAGGAGATTACTTAGCATTACTTTGTAGAGAATACATAGCCACCGACACCCGAGGCATGAACAATTGGGGAGCTATGGGGATGAATCCTTTTTGGGGACCTCAAAATTTTACGGGATATCGTCTCGCTTTCACCTTTTACTTTTTAAAGGATGGCAGTTTGGAAAAGTATAACATGAAGAAAAAAGTACTCTTTGATTTGCTTCCAGGATACGATGAAGAACTCCAACTGTATATGCGAAAAAATCGCCTTGAACACGATAAAAGAGGCGATTTGCTCCGCATATCTGCTTATTACAACGAATTAAAAAAAGGATAAATATGTCCAAGCCCTTGATCCTGGTCTCCAACGACGATGGGATTACTTCCAAAGGAATACGAGTACTGATTTCGGCCATGAAAAAAATTGGTGAGGTGGTTGTCGTGGCTCCTGATAGTCCCCAATCGGGTATGGGCCATGCCATCACCATAGGCGAAACTCTACGACTCTATCCGGAGGATATTTTTGAGGAGGTTTTAGCCTTCAAGTCTAGCGGGACTCCAGCCGACTGTGTCAAGTTAGCCAAACATTACGTGTTAAAAGATAGAACTCCTGACTTGGTGGTATCTGGTATCAATCACGGTTCCAATACTTCCATTTCTGTACTGTACTCCGGCACCATGTCGGCAGCCATTGAAGGGGCCTTGGAAGGATATCCTTCCATTGGATTTAGCTTATGCGATTATTCCTCCAAAGCAGATTTTTCTCATGTGGAGGAATGGGTAGAAAAAATCGCTTTGCAAGTCTTGCAAAAAGGAATTCCTAAGGGAATAGCATTGAATGTAAATTTTCCTCCTAAGCGAAACGAACCGATTCGTGGGATCAAGGTATGCAGGCAAGCGGATGCAAAATGGCAAGAAGAATTTGCAGAAAGGCTAGACCCCAATGGAAGAAAATACTTTTGGATGGCAGGAAATTTCGTGAATTTTGATCTGGGGGAGGATAACGACGAATGGGCCATTGCCAATAATTACATTGCTATTGTCCCCTGTCAATACGACCTCACCGCACATCATGCCATCTCCCAAATCAACAAAAATTGGGACTGGGAAGCATTGGGAAAGTAGCTTGGGTGATGTTTTAATCGTGAGTAGCTCTGCGGTCAGTGATGAATAAGTTGCATAGGCCTGCAACGATTAATAGAGCTCCAGCTAACAACATGGTATGAATCACTTCTTCTCCGAAGATGGTCTTATATAAGAAATTTACACCACCCACGGCTGCCACAATTTGGGGTATAACAATGAACATGTTGAAAATCCCCATGTAAACCCCCATTTTTTTAGGTTCCACTGAGCCGGAAAGCATGGCATAAGGCATGGACAAAATGCTTGCCCAAGCTATTCCGACTAAGGCAAAGCAAATATGTAGCATCCAAGGTTTCGGATTAAAATAAATTAACACATAGTCTATTTCTTTATTGGGAAGGGTGAGGTGAAGCATCCAAGGCTCCGAAATGAAATAAATCAAGATAAAACCTATCCCTCCGGCCACCAGGCTAATTAGGTGAAGAAGCTTTCTATTGATCTTTACTTTAGCCGTAACAAAGGAAAGGAGTAAGGCAAAAAACATGGATACTAATCCGTAGGTACCCATATAATTACCCACCTGATCTGCAGCATTGTTGTAGGCGGCGGAACTCGTATCGGTAGCTTTAAAGATGTGTTCGGTGATAGCAGGGGTAGCAAAGCTCCACATGGTAAAGAAGGCAAACCATGAAAAAAACTGTACCAATCCCAGTTGAAACATTACTTTAGGCATGTGCACAATCAAGCCAAAGACCTCCAATGCTCCAGAAAAAAATCCTCTTTTCTGTAATTTTTCCCTTTCGAAGGCTTCTTTGTCCTCTGGAGGATATTCCTCCGTGGTCAAGATAGTGTAAAGGATAGAGACAAAAAGAACTACTGCACCTATGGCAAATGCAAATTTGACAGAGTCTGGTACCACACCTTTGGCTGCCGTATTGGGGACGCCCAATTGGGTCATTAACCAAGGTAGGTTAGAGGCTATCCAGGTTCCTACACCGATGATCAGGGTTTGCACCATAAATCCATCACCGATGATCAGGGTTTGCACCATAAATCCATTGGAGCGCTGGGATTCTGGCAGTTTATCTGCTACCAAGGCTCGAAAAGGCTCCATGGAAATATTGATAGAAGCATCCAATATCCACAGAGAACCAGCAGCCATCCAAAGCGCTGAGGAATAAGGGGCAAAAAAGAGTGCAACTGTACTCAGAACTGCACCAAAAAAGAAAAAAGGTTTCCTTCTCCCGAACCTGGGATGCCAGGTTCGATCACTCAAATAACCAACTATGGGTTGTACCAAAAGTCCGGTGAGGGGAGCTGCAATCCATAGGAAAGGAATGGCATCTTTTTCTGCGCCAAGGGTCTGGAAAATTCTGGACATAAAGCCTCCCTGTAGGGCAAAACCAAATTGAATACCTAAAAATCCAAAACTCATGTTCCAGATTTGCCAGAAATTCAATCTCTTTTTTTCTTGGGTCATGTTGGGTGTATTTTGCCCCGGAATGATTTTTTATTTCAATCCAGTGATCATGGTTTCGACAGGGAGATGCGTCAGTTCAATAAAAGGAAGTGAAGATATTCGGTGAAAGGCATGCTGCCGTTCTGGCAAAGGGTCAAACTCACTTAATTTATCCAGAAAGGTATAATCCTCGTAAGCTACTGGATGTAATTGTCCATCCACCTGTACCTCATTTAGGTCGAATCCATGCAAATAGATTCTCAATTTGGAATATTGACTGGGTGAATTTCCTTCGCTAGTGCCTATTTTTAAGCTTCCATTTTCGGCTTGATACTGGAATTTTCTAGAGAAAAAGGCTCCTTGGAGATAATCTAATCCTTCGCCTTCATCTTCGAAATGTAGAAATTCAGCATCTTGCTTTCCTCGGTACAGGTGCACGCGAAGCAAGCCGTCGTGCGGGGATTCGGTGTGCATGACCACGGACTGCTGGGTAAATATCCCTCCTGCCTTGACGTAAACCGGAAGATAGTTGAGGGGACAATCCTGATAGATTACTTGATTTCCAGAAAATTTTTGATCTGAATAGAGGTAATACCACTCGCCTTCAGGAAGATATACTTTGGTGATTTCTTTAAAACTTTCTATAGGAGCTACCAAAAATACCTGGCAAAATAGGTATTGATTTTGGAAGGCCTGTTGATAAATAGTTTCATCCTGAGAATAAGAAAGTGCAAGGGAAGCAGCTACAGGAAGGCCTGTCTGGGTACTGGAATAAATTTTACTGTATAGAGTAGGAAGAAGTGAATACCTGAGCTTCAGGTAATTGCGGCTAATTTCCTCAACTTCTTCTCCAAAGGTCCAAGGTTCCGCATCTTTGGTATTGATCATGGAATGAGCTCTACACAGGGGTGAAAATGCACCAATACTCATCCAGCGAGCAAAGAGGCCTTTGCTAGCTTCCCCTGCAAATCCTCCCACATCAACTCCTGCAAAAGAGACTCCGCTCAATCCCAGGCTAGTAACTAGTCGTACCCCTGCCAACATGTGTTCCTCCGAGGAAGTATTGTCACCGGTCCAAGCGGCTGCGTAGCGCTGAATTCCGGCAAATCCAGAGCGTGTCAACACAAAAGGCCTTTTGTTGTCAAGGCCTCTATATGCGCCTTCTTGGGTACTTCTTGCTACTTGTAGGCCATAGATATTCCTTGCTTTTCTATGAGAAGCACCTTCCTGATCAAAATCAAATTCAAGCAAATTAGGCGTGCATTGACCCCAAGAAGCAGGTTCGTTCATGTCGGTCCAAAATCCATCCACTCCAGCTTCTGTATAAAATTTCATTTTTTCAGCCCACCAATCTCGTGCCTTCTCCTTGGTAAAGTCTGGAAATGCACACCATCCTGGCCAAACCTGAGCTTGGTAAAGCTCTCCATCGGGATAAGTCACAAAAAGATGTTGAGCTACTCCTTCCTCGTAAGGGAGGTAGCCTTTTTCTACTTTTATCCCAGGATCCAAAATCACCACGACTTTAAATCCTTTTTCCTTCAATCGGGAAATCATCGCTTTGGGATTGGGAAATTTTTCACCATCGAAAGTAAATACCTTATAGGCTTCCATGTGGTGGATGTCCAAGTAGATGACATCTGCTGGAATGTGCTTGTCTCTAAATGTTTTGGCTACCGAATGCACTTCCGATTCTGGATAATAAGAATAGCGGCATTGCTGAAAGCCTAGGGACCATTTGGGGGGCATTTGCATGCGACCCGTGAGCCAAGTATAGTCGGAAATAATTTTTTCTAGTTTAGGTTGATGGAAAAAATAGTAATCCATATCCCCATCTTCCGCACTGAAATAGACAAATCTATTAGTGGAAGCCCCAAAATTAACTAGAGTTTTATGGGTATTGTCAAAGAAAATCCCATAACAACCTTTGTCGTGTACGCCTAAATAAAAGGGGATACTCATGTACAAGGGATCGTCATTGACCCCGTATCCAAAATAGTCCTTATTCCAGTGGGTATATGCATTACCTGCCCTATCGAGATTACCCGTTTTTTCACCCAAGCCCAGGAATTTTTCATTTTTCTGAATTTTCTTGTAGGAGCTTACTTCAGTTCCCAACCAACAAATGCCTAAACTATCGTCTTCGTTCAGCAATTTGCCTTGCGTATCAAAAAAAGATAAGGAGAAGGTTTCAAGATGTAAGCGTACACGCATCAGGTTTGTGGTCAATTCTACCTGCTTCCCAAAATCTTCAATTTCAAAAGGCGTGTTTTTAGGTTCTACAATGACTGTATAGGGATTGGGTTCAAATGAACTAAATCTACTCGCTTGTACCCGAACGATTCCCTCGGAGTAAACGGTTAGTTTGAAAAAGGCAAAAGCACTACGTCCCTGCAATCCATCGGAGCTGGGATGCCATTCTGTTACCTTTCCAAGGGCTTGGTTTCGAAAAGAATTTCTAGAAAGTTTGGTTTCTGAACTTAAAGATGTCATTCATCAAAAGGATTAAAATTCCAAGAGGAATGGTGCTAAATTATAAACGATTGTGTAGGATAAAAATCGAGATAATGATCGAAAGAGGGTCTAGTAAACATCAAATCTGCTTGCTGGATAAAATTTAAGCTATTCAAACGTTTGCATCTTTTTATCTCCATTTTTCAAAAAATTAGTTTGGATGTACCCTCACCGATGATTTTCGAATCAATAATTCGGTAGAAAGCACTACGGGCTCTTGATACTCTTCTACTGATTTTTTCTTTTCAATTAGGTCCAAGAGCAGTTGGGTTGCTGTCATACCCATACGAAATCCAGGTTGAGCTACCGAAGAAAGACTTGGTTCTACCATTGAGCAAAACTGCCAATTACTAAATCCAACGATACCAATATCTTCAGGGACAGAATATCCTGCTGCCTTACATGCCATAAGAGCTCCTACAGCTGCCATGTCGTTGTTGGCAAAAATGGCATCTGGACATGGATTTAAGGTTTTAAGTAGATTGGAAGTCAATCTATTGGCTTCTTCTTGAGTACCGTGAGTACATTCTACAACCCAAGATGGGTTAGCTTTGATTCCAAATTCACTTAGGGCATCCAAATAACCTCGGGTACGCTCTTGGGAAATTTTTAAGTTAGAGGGCCCTGCCAAGTGTAGGACATTCTTATATCCTTGAGATAATAAATGTTTGGTGGCTTGATAGGCCCCGGAATAGTCGTCTACGATCACCCGAATAGCAGAGGGGATATCTGGTATGCGGTCAAAGAAAACAATGGGATAACCTTTTTCCAAGAGATGGGTAAAATGGTCAAAATCGGTAGTTTCCTTGGAATAACTGACTAAAAAGCCATCGATTTGATTGGAAAGCATCGTCTCTACGCTTGTCTTTTCTCGAGAAAGCTTTTCGTTGGTTTGGGTAAGGATAACCGTGTATCCTCTGGAATTAGCAACTTCCTCAATACCACTTATGACGGTTGAGAAAAAAAAGTGTACTACCTCCGGTACAATTACTCCTATGGTAAAAGACCGACTTTTTCTCAAGGACAAGGCAATGGCATTGGGGCGGTAATTCAATTTTTTCGCCATCTCTTTGACCTTAATCTTGGTCTCCTCGCTTATACCTGGGTAATCCTTCAAGGCCCTAGATACGGTAGAAGAGGATACGTTTAATTCCCGGGCAATATCTTTGATGGTAGCTTGTTCTAGTTTCATAAGAAATTATACTATTCGTAGAAAAAACATACTGTGATTAGTTCTTTCTTGCTAGCTGTTCCTTTTGACTAAGTTAGCTTTATTTTTTTGTTGAAATGGATAATTTTTTTTTTAGCAAAAAAATAATTTTCAAATGCAAACGTTGCCGCAATCGTTTGCATAAAAATTTTCAAGAAAAATACCGTACTAGGTATTGCGTTGGGATTATTCAGGGCTTAAGTTTTGAAAGTAGTGATTTAAAAGGGTTTTTTTCGAGAGAAGGAATAATTCTTTAAAAATAACTATTTTAATAAAATATATAATTTAAAAAAGTAAAAATTAATAGTAACACCCAAAACTCAAACACCATGAAAATTTTACAAAAAATGAAGTGGGCGCTTGCGATTTTTCCAATCTTGGTAGCTTGTGAGCTTTATGAAATGCCGCCCATTATTCCTCAAACGGGAGCAGAAGTTACCCTTCCTGCTACCACCACATTTGCTTTAGTTAAGGCAAATGCTGACAAAAATACGGTAGATTTTACCATCTCTGCCGCAGACTTCGGTACCACAGGTTCTATCAAGTATGAATTGGAAATGGACCTTCCTGGATCCAATTTTGCTGCCCCAGTAAAACTTGGAGAGTCAACTTCCAATATCATTAAGGTAAATGTAGCCGAATTCAATAAAGCGCTTTTGGCTAAGAAATTGCCATTCGCTGTGGCTGCCAACGTGGATTTTCGCGTAAAAGCTTCTATTAATTTGGCACTATCTCCCATCTATGGCAAAACCTCTACCTATAAAGTAACTCCATTTGATGCGACGGTAGAATTACCTTTGCTTCGTGTCCCTGGTGATTACCAAGGTTGGGATCCTTCCAACTCAAAAACGGTATTGTATTCCGAAAACATTGACGACAAATTCAAAGGGTTTATTCACATTCTTGGTGGATCTAGAGAATTCAAGTTCACCACCGGACCAAACTGGGATGTAAACTTTGGAGATAATGGAGCCAATTTAAGTTTGGAATCAGGAGGAGATAACATCAAGGTAGCGGCCGATGGTACTTACGAAATCAATGTAAACCTAGGTGCCAAAACCTATACTATCGGTGCCGTTAGACGTTGGGGTATTGTGGGATCTGCCACTGCCGGTGGTTGGGATACGGATACTCCTATGAATGTTTTTGATAAAACCACCAATTCATTGAAAATAACCACAGACCTAAAGGCTGGTGAATTTAAGTTCAGAGCCAATAACTCATGGGACTTCAACTTTGGTGGAAGCAATGGCAATTTGACTGCAGGTGGTGCAAACATTGCCATTCCTGCTGCAGGTAATTACACCATCACCTTCTTCTTAGGACCTAAAGGTGAAGCCAAGTATACACTTGTTAAAAATTAAGAAAAGCTTTCCTACTTAATTTCAGTTCATTCAAGTAGTTTTAACCGGCATTCGAGCACTTTTCGAATGCCGGTTATTTATTAAATCCTAACCCTCATGACCTTTTTTTCAAGATTCCTGTTTTTCTTCAGTTTTTGCTTCCTGTTTGGATTAAAGGGAATAGCGCAGGTAACGACCGAACCAGCGATTCCAAATGCAGGAGCTACTGTCAAAATCATATACGATGCCTCCAAAGGAACTACAGGATTGAAGGATTGCAATTGTGACGTATACATTCATATTGGGGCAGTGACCGGTGGACCTACTTCCACTACCTGGTTCATTGTTCCTTTTCAATGGGGGACTGCCAATGCAGCCGCCAAAATGACCAAGGTGACAGGACAGCCCAATATCTACACGTATGACTTGGTTCCTAACACGTTTTTTACCAATCCCAACAACCTCACTATCTACCGTCTGGGACTCGTATTTCGAAATGCTGATGGAAGCAAGGAGGGAAAAACTTCCTCCAATTCTGACTTTTTCGTTGATCTTGCCCAAGGATTCGATGTAAAATTTACTACTCCAGCCTCTTCCAGTTCCATTTATTTTGAAGTAGGAGCTCAATATGAATTTAAGGCCTCAGCTACTGAAGCGGCAGACCTGACCATGGAGCTTGATGGACAAAAAGTGGCAGAAGCTAAAAACAGTTTAGAACTTTCTTACCTATTCAAAGCCAGCAGCGCAGGTAATTTTAAGTTGAAAGTGAAGGGGGTAAAGGGCAGCACGGAAGACTCCCAGACCTTAGACATTGTTGTTTTTTCTCCCTCGGAAGTAGCTCCTTTGCCTGCAGGAGCCAAGCTTGGCATAAATTACTTATCCCCAACAGAGGTGATTTTAGCTCTTCAGGCCCCTGGTAAAAGTATTGCCCACGCGATTGGAGACTTCAACGATTGGAAAATACTCCCAGAATACCAGCTCAAAAAAACACCTGATGGAAAGGTGTTTTGGATCAAAATTTCCGCTTTGGTACCACAAAAAGAATATATTTTTCAATACTTGGTGGATGGAGATATTCGAATAGGGGATCCTTATGCTGACAAGGTTTCGGATCCTTTTCATGACCAAGAAATCATCACCCAAAATCGGCACCCAGGCTTGCTGCCTTATCCAAGCGGAAAAACAGAATTTCAGGCAACTTACCTCCAAACCGCACAGGTGCCATATTCCTGGAAAAACACCAACTACACAAAACCTAAGCCAGAAGAACTAGTGGTGTACGAACTTTTAGTTCGTGATTTTGATCAAAAAAGAACCTATCAGGCAGTGATCGATAGGCTAGACTACCTCAAAGATCTGGGAGTTAATGCCATTGAATTGATGCCCATAGGAGAGTTTGAAGGCAATCTTTCTTGGGGCTACAATCCTTCCTTTTTCTTTGCCCCAGACAAATACTACGGTACCAAATATGATCTCAAGCGTCTTATAGATGAAGCACATGGGAAAGGAATGGTGGTCATTTTGGATATGGTGCTCAACCATGCTTTTGGCCAAAATCCTATGGTGCGCCTCTACAACGATGGGGATTATGGAGCACCGACAGAAGACAATCCTTGGTTTAATCGAGTAGCCAAGCATCCCTTCAATGTGGGCTATGATTTCAACCATGAAAGTCCCTACACCAAGGCCTTTGTAGATTCGGTCAACGCTTACTGGCTTACCGAATACAAAGTCGACGGGTTTCGATTTGATTTGTCCAAAGGATTTACCCAAGTTAATTCAGGATCCAATGTAGGCATTTGGTCACAGTATGACCCTTCGAGGGTTAAAATTTGGAAAAATATCTACGATAAGATCAAATCTAAAAATCCAGAAGCTTACGTAATCTTGGAGCATCTTGCAGTAAATGAAGAAGAAAAGGAATTGGCTGACTACGGCATGATGCTTTGGGGAAATTTGAATGGGGCTTCTAGAAATCTTGCTAAGGGGAATAACGATAACGTAGACTGGGCCTATTTTAAAAATAGACAATGGGCTAAAAATGGGCTTATTGCCTACCAAGAGTCCCATGACGAAGAACGGGTTTTTTGGGAAACGATAAATTTTGGCGCTAGCAGTCCATTAAATCTTAGGGATTTGGAAAATGCTGTCAACAGAAATCAATTGATGACTGCTTTTTTCCTTTCCATCCCTGGTCCAAAAATGATTTGGCAATTCGGTGAGTTTGGATACGATCTGGAGTTGAACAATGATCGATTAGGAATCAAACCTACGCGGTGGGAATATTTGGCTAATTCGGAGCGTCAACGTCTATTTAAACTTTACAAGGAATTATTCAAACTGAGAACTAAGTATCCCGTATTTAACTCCCCGAGTTCGGTTAACCTTAATCTGAGTGCCTCATTGAAGACCATAAGTTTGCAACATCCAGAATTGAATGTTTTTCTTTTTGGAAATTTTGATCTCAGTACCCAAGGAAATCAACAAATTCAATTTCCTAAGGCTGGAAAATGGTACAATTATTTTACAGGCAAAGAACTCACCGTCGGGACCTCTCCGGTATCCTTTGGATTGAGACCCAATGAATTTTATTTATTTACGGACAAGGCTTTGCCCATCCCTGAAAAAGACATTATTCAGGCTGATTTTGTCACCTCAATTCCTGAAGAGATAGGTCCAGGGGACTGGATTATTTATCCCAATCCTGCCATTTCCCAGGTAGAGATAGCGCTTCCAAAGGACATGATACAGGCTTCTTATCGAATTTTGGATATGACCGGAAGAGTAATTTTAGACGGAAATAAAGAGAATGATCAAGCTATTTTGGGAATAGATCTTGAGGGAATTCGACCAGGGATCTATATCTTTGAGGCGTTTGATGCCAAACGTATTTTGCATAAGCGTTTCATCAAGCTTTAATCAAACCTAACCAAAATCATGAAATTTAAACCTGGAGTAAAATACGGACACGAGCTTAGGGAGATGTTTGCCTATGCCAAGGAAAATCAATTTGCTTTTCCTGCAGTGAATGTCATTGGCACCAATTCCGTAAATGCGGTTCTTGAAACAGCCAAAAAGGTAAATTCACCCGTAATTATACAATTTTCAAACGGAGGCGCTCAGTTTTTTGCAGGCAAAGGATTGTCCAACGATGCCCAACAAGCCAGTATAGCAGGTGGAATTTCTGGGGCTCATCACGTGCATCAAATGGCCGAAGCCTACGGTGTACCGGTGATTCTTCATACCGATCATGCGGCGCTCAAATTGCTCCCTTGGATTGATGGATTGCTGCAAGCAGGAAAGGCGTATCATCAGGCCTATAAAAGACCTCTCTATAGTTCCCACATGCTCGACTTATCTGAAGAGCCCTTACATGAAAATATAGAGATTTGCAGTTCTTATTTCAAAGAATTTGTCAAATTGGATATGGCTATCGAGATTGAACTGGGAGTGACTGGTGGAGAAGAGGATGGAGTAGACAATTCAGATGTGGATTCCTCTAGGCTATATACGCAGCCCGAAGAAGTGGCCTATGCTTACAGCAAGTTGAAGGAAATTGGGGACTTGTTTACCATAGCTGCTGCCTTTGGAAATGTTCACGGAGTCTACAAACCCGGAAATGTGAGTTTGAAGCCCGTGATTCTCAAAAATTCACAAGAGTATATCAATAAAAATTTTGGCACTACAGGAAAGCCTCTCAATTTTGTTTTCCATGGGGGATCAGGTTCTTCAGTGGAAGAAATTCGTGAGGCCAATAGCTACGGCTCCATCAAAATGAATATTGATACTGACATGCAGTGGGCCATGTGGGAAGGAGTGCTACACTACTACAAAAAGAACGAAGGTTATCTTCAAAGCCAATTGGGAAATCCAGAAGGAGCAGATAGTCCCAATAAAAAATACTACGATCCACGGGTCTGGCTTAGAAAAGGAGAGGAAAATTTCGTTAAACGATTGGAACTTGCCTTTGATATGCTCAATGCGGTGGGAAGAAATTAAGATTTAATTATCCCTGTGGTCCACAGGGGACCTAGGGAAGTCAACTATCCTATTGAACTCAAAAAAGTCACTTTTCCGAGTGACTTTTTTATTCTTCTAATTTATTTATGAAAAATAACATAGCTTTTTGTTTGTTTCTGATTCTTGGTTTAGGCAGTGCTTTTGCCCAAAAGCAACACCAAGAGATTAAGAACTATTGGCCCAAGGCGGGAATCACCTATGAAATTTTTGTTCAGTCCTTTAAAGACTCTAATGGAGACGGCATAGGAGATTTTAAAGGAGTTATCGAAGGTTTAGATTATGTCAAAGAGTTGGGAGCCAATGCCATATGGTTTATGCCCATCATGCCTTCTCCGACCTACCACAAATACGACGTAACCAACTACAAAGCCGTGCATCCCGATTACGGGACTATGGAGGATTTCAAGCGCCTCCTAGAAGAGGCCCACAAGCGCGACATTAAAATTGTGATTGACTTTATTATCAATCACACATCCAATTCCCATCCTTGGTTTGAAGCTTCTAAAATGGGAAGAAATAATCCTTACCGAGAGTATTACGTTTGGGCTCAGCAGGACACCATTGCTTCTTATTTGAATAAAAAAACCGTAACCCTGGACTCGGACAATATTCGCCAATGGCATGATCCCGGTCAGGGAATAGATTACTATTATGGCTTTTTTTGGGGAGGAATGCCGGATTTGAATTTTGATTCTCCAAAAGTCCGAGAGGAGATCTACGAAATAGGTAGATTTTGGTTGGAGGAAGTAGGCGTTGACGGATTCCGCTTGGATGCTGCCAAACACATCTTTCCCGATGATCGGCCCTTGGATAACCATGCCTTTTGGAAGGAGTTTCGTGCTAAAATGGAGGCCATAAAACCGGATGTATATTTGGTGGGTGAAGTGTACGACAAAAAGGAAATAGTTGCGCCCTATTTACCAGGCCTACCTGCATTATTCAATTTTGATTTTCATTATACCCTTATAAATTCCATTAATTCGGGAGATGGTCAGCTCTTAGTGGAGAAGCAGAAAGAAGTTTTGGATTTTTATCAAGCCATCACTCCCGATTTTATTGATGCCACCTTTTCGTCTAATCACGATCAACCCAGATTGCTCAACGACCTCCAAAAAGATCCCGCAAAATATAGGCAGGCCATCGCTATTCTCATGACTTTTCCTGGGGCACCTTACCTGTATTATGGAGAAGAAATCGGAATGTTGGGGCTTAAGCCTGATGAACACATCCGAGAGCCCTTTTTGTGGGACAAAAAGGAGCTGGACCAGGCCAGAGCCACATGGATAGCGCCAGTGAATAGTACGGATGAAACTGTTACTCCATTGGCCTTGCAACGGAAGGATCCCCATAGCTTATTTAATCACTATAAAAAATGGATCGCTCTTCGTAATTCTAATTCAGCTTTAGCCATTGGAAGATTGGAGTCTTCTCCTTTAACTTATCCCAAAGAAGTGATGGCATTTTTGAGAAAATCTGATGATCAGGAGCTCTTAGTCCTTCATCATGTGGGAAAAACAGCTTTAAAAATTCCTCTTCCTAAAGGATTTGAAGAAATTCTTGTAGCCACGGATGGAGTCCAGGTAGGAGAGGGGGGAGTTCTACTTGCCCCATTTGCTAGCTTGGTACTTGCGCATAAAAAATAAAAAGGGGCTTAGGCCCCTTTTTTTTAGGTAGATAAAATACTTGCCACTCGCAAGTCCTCTTCATCTATTTCTTTGTCATCTACGATGGCTTTTACAATGGGGGTATAGACAATTTTATTATTGATCATTCCTGCCATCACATCAAATTTGCCTTGGAGTAATGCCTCAACGGCAGCTACTCCCAATTTGGAAGCCAGGAGTCTATCAAAACTGGTAGGAGAACCTCCTCTTTGTAAATGTCCTAGAATAGTTACTTTGATATCGTAGTTTGGGAAAATGCTTTTTACTTGATCGGCAATTTCTTGAGCCGATCCACTTTTTCCACCTTCAGCTACAATGACAATGTTGGAGGTTTTTTTTGCTCTCGATCTCGTTTTTAGTTTTTCAACTAAATTTTCAATAGGGGTTTTCCGTTCGGGAATCAATATGGCAGCAGCTGCACTACCAATTCCTGCATTGATGGCTATAAATCCCGCATCCCTTCCCATCACTTCTACAAAAAACAAGCGGTCGTGAGAGGTGGCTGTATCCCGTATTTTGTCTATGGCCTCTATGGCAGTATTGCACGCCGTGTCAAAACCAATCGTTAAGTCAGTACCGGAAAGGTCGTTGTCAATGGTACCCGGTAGACCTACAGAGGGGATTCCGTATTCTTCATAGAATAGGTGAGCCCCTGTCAACGATCCATCCCCTCCTATGACTACCAAAGCATCTATTCCATAACTTACCAAGTTGTCGTAAGCTTTACTCCTTCCTTCTGGAGTTCTAAATTCTGCACTTCTTGCAGATTTTAGGAAAGTTCCTCCTCGTTCTAAGATTTGGGTGATGTGTTTGGAATCTAGTTTTTTGATATCGTTTTGAATCATGCCTTCGTAACCTCTGTATATTCCATACATTTCGATTCCGTAGTAAAATCCAGCCCGAACGACGGCGCGTATGGCTGCATTCATCCCTGGAGAATCGCCTCCAGAGGTGAGTACTCCAATTTTTTTAATTGATTTAGGTTCCATAGGTTTGAGTCAAGGCTTTAAACATAAGAGCAGCAGATGCAGGGTTGGTAGCCAGAGGAATATTGTGTACATCACAAATTCTCATGAGCATTTGCACATCAGGTTCGTGAGGATGCTTGTCTAAAGGATCCCTAAAAAATATAACTGCTGCTAATTTCTTCTCGGCTGCCATAGCAGCGATTTGTGCGTCGCCCCCGTAAGGGCCAGAGAGAAGTCTTTCTACCTTAAATCCAGCCTTTTCGATATGAGATCCTGTAGTGCCAGTGGCCACCAGGTCAATAGCACTGCTCTGCAAGGCATCACGGAATCCACTTAAAAAATGCACCATGTCAGCTTTCTTACCGTCATGGGCAATTAAGGCGATTTTCATGAATTAGGATTTTTTAGGTTTGCATCCAAAGTTAGAGAAATTTTAACTTTAAGTGCTTTCCATACATAGAATATACAAGCAATTCTTCCTCAATAAAGTTCCTTTAGACTCCTACCTGCGGCTTCGAGTTTATACTCTTCGAATGGGAAATACTTTTTGTATCCTTAGGAAGAAATTTTATCCTCTAGGAGCAATAAAAATGCATATTCCAAGGCTAATTCTTTCAAGGCATGGAACCTTCCTGATGCCCCACCATGTCCAGCTTCCATGTTGGTATCCTTAGGAAGAAATTTTATCCTCTAGGAGCAATAAAAATGCATATTCCAAGGCTAATTCTTTCAAGGCATGGAACCTTCCTGATGCCCCTCCATGTCCAGCTTCCATGTTGGTAAAAAGCAAGAGAAGGGTATCGTTAGTTTTCAAGTGTCTCAGTTTGGCTACCCATTTGGTGGGCTCCCAGTACTGTACTTGGGAATCATGTAGGCCTGAAGTGACCAATAGATGGGGATAAGACTGTTTTTTTACTTGATCATAGGGAGAATAGGAAAGCATGTAATCGTAGTATTCCTTATTTTTTGGATTGCCCCATTCTTGGAATTCCCCAGTGGTCAGTGGAATACTTTCGTCCAGCATGGTGGTTACCACATCCACAAAGGGGACATTGGCAATAATGCCATGAAACAATTCAGGCTCCATATTTATAACCGCTCCCATCAATAATCCTCCGGCACTTCCCCCCATCGCATACAGATGCCTCGCTTGCGTGTATTTTTGTTCTATAAGGTATTGCGCACAAGCTATAAAGTCGGTGAAAGTGTTTTTTTTCTTCAATAGCTTTCCTTCTTCGTACCAATGTCTACCTAAGTCTTCGCCTCCCCTGATATGAGCTATTGCAAAAACAAATCCTCTATCCAATAAACACAGTCTGTTGGAAGAAAAATAAGCATCCATGCTGTATCCATAGGACCCATAGGCATACAACAGCAGGGGAGAATTTCCATTTTTGGAGAAACTCGATTTTTTATACACCAAAGAGATGGGTACGCTCGTACCGTCCTTGGCTTTTGCCCATATTCGTTCTGAGCCATAATCCTGGGAATCGTATCCTCCCACGATTTCTTGTTGTTTTAATAGAGTTCTTTTTTTAGAAAGCAGATCGATTTCATAGACCGAACTGGGAATAACCAGGGAATTGTATCCAAATCGTAGCACATCTGTATCAAACTCTGGATTGGCACCTATCCAGGCCGTATAGGTTTGGTCATCAAAAGACAAGCTAAAAGAATCTCCTTCCCAGGGATGGATGTGGATTTGAGTAAGTCCATTGGACCTTTCTTGTACCACCAAATACCTAGAAAATAAATCTATGTCTTCTAGCAAAACATCAGGTCTATGCGGAATCAAATCCGTCCAATGCTCCTTTGAAGTAGCCCAAATCGGTGTCTTCACCAATTTAAAATTTTGAGCTTGATCGTTGGTACGGATGTAAAAATGATCTTCAAAGTGATCTACAGCATATTCAAGATCTGGAATTCTTTGTTGTATAAGTCGGGGTTCTTGGGAAGCTTGCGAGGCTTCTATGATCCATACCTCGCTAGAAATGGTACTGGAAGTATGGATGAGAATATACTTTTCTGATTTGGTTTTATGTATGGTGCAAGAAAACTCCTCGTCCTTTTCTTCATAAATAAGTAGGTCCTCGCTGAAAGGCCGCCCTAACCTGTGTTGGTAAATTTGATAGGACCGAAGCGTATCAGGATCTTGTTTGGAATAAAATAGGGTAGCATTGTCCTCCGCCCAGACAAAATTTCCTGTAGTTTCTGGAACTTGATCTTCCAATATTTTTCCAGAAATTAAGTCCTTGAAATAAAGAGTATAAATTCTCCTTCCTACCTCATCGGCAGAAAAGGCCAAGATCTGTTGATTGCTTGACGTGGAGGTTTGACCTACTTGGTAGTAGGACTTATCTTTTGCTAGCTGGTTTATGTCAAGAAGTATTTCTTCATACTTACTCTCTTTGGTTTTTTTTCGGCAAAAAATAGGGTATTCGCCTCCCGTTTCGTAGCGGGTATACCAATAATACCCCGATTTAAAATAGGGTACGGTTTGATCTTCTTCTTTTATCCTCCCCTTCATTTCTTGGAAAAGAAGTTCCTGCGTAGCGGTTGTGGGCTGCATCACCTCCTTGAGGTAAGAATTTTCAGCGTTGATATAGGCAAGGACCTCTGGATTTTCCCGCTCGTTTAACCAATAGAATGGGTCTATCCTTTGGTGACCATGAATTTCTAAAAGTTTCGGTTTTTGGGAGGCTTTGGGTGCTTGCATGAAAATTAAATTAGGCACAAGGATAAGAAAATTTAGGCAGTTCCGAGACTTGAAATATATCTTTTAGCGAATGTGGTTTCGGTTGCTAATAGATTTTTTTGATCGATCTGAGAAACTGGTTTAGGGTCCTAAGCAAGATCAAAATTTTTTGTATTTTCAGAAAGGAAACTACTTGGCTAGTTCTACTACTCATTCACATCCATAAAAGCATTAGAAATATGAAATTTTTTAAAGAGTTCAAAGAATTTGCAGTCAGAGGAAATGTCCTTGACCTTGCTGTAGGGGTTATTATTGGGGCTGCCTTTGGCAAAATTGTTTCCTCCTTCATCAGTGATGTGGTCATGCCACCTCTTGGATTGCTTGTGGGTGGAGTAGATATGAAGCACTTATCATTAGTCTTGAAAGAGGCTTACACAGATCAAAGTGGTCAGGTAGTAGATGCGGTTACGCTTAATTATGGCATGTTTATTCAAAATGTGGTGGACTTTACATTTATCGCATTGGTCATATTTATTGTCATAAAAGCCATGAATACCTTCAAGCGAAATGAAGAAACTCCTGTTCAAGTTCCTGAAAAAACGCCAACAGAAAACCTTTTAGAGGAAATTAGGGATTTACTTAAAAAAAAATAAGCTCCTAACCTTGGCTAGGAGCTCAGTGGGTAATATTAGAATTGGTTTAGTTTCCCCCACCTCTTTGGCGTTGGTAAATGTGCCTGTTAAAATCTTTAGCTATGTTTTGTAGCAATAAAATTTGCTTGTAACTCAAGACCTTTGCGGAAGATGCGATAAACGTCTTCTCCTCTTCAAGAAGTTTTTGTTGGAGTTGAATTCTTTGCTGCAGCCGAGATTTAGCCTCTTCCTCACTCAGGGTTTCTGCCCCTTGGCCCAAATCTCCCATCGTTCTCATGGTCGCATCTCTAAATTCAGTGAACTCATTGAATATGGGCCAAAATTTTTCCGCTTGCTCTGGTTTCAAACTAATTCTTGAGGTGATAAAGGCAATTCTTGCGGCTTGCACACGTTCAGGATCTACGTCCCTGGGGGACCTTTGGGCCCAAAGATGCCCTGTGCCAATAATCATGGTAAAAATTACTAGGAGAAATACATGTTTGGTAGTGCTTAGTACCAGGTTTCTTCTTCTGTCCATAGGGGTTCTGTTTTTGAAAATTCTTCTTCTATAATTTGATCTAGTATTTCGTTTGGATTATCTGACAGGCTCAGAATATCTTCTGTACTCCATTGCCCACTCTCAATGTAGAGTAAGGCTTCTTCATCTACGCTTAGTGGTATAAGCTCCTGTTTTTGATCAAGCCCTTGCCAAATCCCCAAGCCAAGCAAAAGCACTGCCGCAGCAGCCCATCCCCATTTAGGGGGAAGGGATAAGCCTTTTTGCCTGGATAGAATTTTTTCAGGTAAGGTATCAAAATATCCTTCGGGTACAGGTTGGGGCTGTAGTCGGGGTATTGTTTTCATTTCGTTATTAGACCAATAATTTATCGGAGGGTTTATTCTTGTTTTAAGGCTTCTTCAATTTTTTTTACGGCGTGGTGGTAACTCGCTTTTAAAGCGCCAACACTGGTACCTGTGATGTTGGACATTTCTTCGTAGCTAAGATCTTCCTCGTATTTTAAAAGGAACACAAGCCTTTGTTTATCAGGAAGATTAACCAAAGCTTTTTGAAGTTTATGTTGAATTTCATCTTCGCTGAGAGCATCACTTGAATCCAGGTAGTTGGCCACTTTTTCTTGGTAGTCGTCCCAAGTAACCACAAATCTCTTTTTCTTTTTCTCCAGAAAAGTAAGGGTCTCGTTGGTGGCAATTCTATAAAGCCAGGTAAATAAAGAAGAGTGGCCTTCAAATTTATCCAAGCCCTTGTAGGCTTTGATAAAAGTGTTTTGCGTAAGGTCATCGGCATCCTCATGGAGGAGTACCATTCTGCGGATAAGTTGGTAAACTGGCCTTTGGTAGGTTTCGATCAATTGCCTGAATCCCAATTCTCTGGTAAGGGGGGTTTGAATTCGATCTAGGATTTGACGATCTATTTCCTTCATAGTTAGGGATTAGACCATAAACACAGACAGGGGTTTAATCTAATGGATTTTACTACGTGAGGTTTAATTTGTTTCGTTTTTCCCCCTAAAAAACTAGATTTCAACTAGATAATCTAAAATTCCAGCATTTTTTCCCTTGGGTCTTACCAGTAAAAGTGGCAAACGGGTATTGAATTGTATCAGTCGCTCTGCCATACTTCCTATGAGCAAGGCGGTGGATGCGGTCTTTCCTTTGGCTCCAATAATGATTCCATCTGCCTGATGTAACACAGCGGCTTCTACGATTTCATGCACTGGATTGTCGTCATTGTCCTTGGTATATATGGGTGTGATAGGAACGCCTTTCGTATCTATTTTTCGAATAAATTTCTTAAAAGTAGCTTCTGCATGCTGTTGGAGGACTTCGCTAAACTCTTCGTAGCTTTTTCCAGTGAAATGATACCCGGATGGAATGGTAAAAACATTTTGAAAAATGATTTCAGACCTATCTCCATTATTTTTGGCTATTTGAATGGCTTCCTCCAATGCATTTTTTGAAAAGTCAGAAAAATCACTGGGAACAATCAACTTAGTAAGCTTCACTTTTGCTTGTTCGGGAATGATGAAAAGTGAGCATGAAGCCCGTCTTGCCATACGCTGGCAAGCTACTCCTGTGCCCGGTAGAAGTTCTTTTTTGCCAATCAATATCAAGTCTATGGATTTTGATGCGGCTAGTTTTAATACTTTTTTAGAAAGATTCCCCTCTTTTACCACATAGGATATTTCTACGGAAGTTCCCTTTGGAAAATACTTGCCTACTTCTTCTATCATTTCCTCCTTCTTTTCCTGCAGCATGCGATCCATGAGGTCTGGAAATTTTTCCAAAACTTCTGCGGGTAAGGAAAGATTTTTTATGATGTGTGTAAAGTAAATTTTTTTCACCCTATTGGCTTTGGCTAAAAAAGCAGCATAGGTGATCAAGGTTTGATCAAGGGAGGTGAGATCTAGACACACGAGCAACTTCTTTATTGGAAGCATGATCCACTTGTTTGAAAGTATAAGGCTTATTTTACCTGTAATTCAAAGCCTAAGTATAAAAGAAAATATTGGACTTGATTCGCATTAAAAACAAAAAAAAATATTTCTCACTAAAAAAAACGGAAATTAATCCTTCTCTTAGGTTTTGGTTTTGCTGAAGAAAAAGTTTTTTGAGTCCACCTTAACATAGGGCTTATTTCTCTATCCTTTGTATCTTTATGTGATCCGGGCTGTCGACTTGTTCGAACTTCACAATTAAAAAGCAATACCGAGTAAAGCCCTTTTCAAAATCAGGCCTCACCCCAACTCATTGGGGCCTCGCTCAAAAAGCAGGATAACAGTGGAAGGTTGCGAATTTAAGGCAGCTCAAATCTTGTCACTACTAGAGGTTTCGTAACACTCTTAAGCCCGGATTATTTTATTTTTTATCCATTTCCATTCCTCTTTTCCCAATCCTAAAAGGAAAGAACCTCCTACAAAAAGGCCTACAACAATGACTGAACTCACAACAATGTTGAGGATAGGAAATTCAAAACTAGGTCGAAAAGCAAGAGCAGCCATGGTGAGGATACCTAAAGCAAGAATTTTGATGGTTTCTCTACTGAATGGATCTAGCCTTAATCGGGCTTTAAGGAAAGAGTATTTTACCGCATTGAATGCCAGCATCACGGCAGCCGAACCTATGGCTGCGCCTTCTATATCATAGATTGGAATTAGCCAATAGTTGGTTGCTATGAGGAGCAAACTCATTCCCACGGTCATGATCAAATTAAACCTGTAATAAGAAGAAAACACCAATATTTCACTGTTGACTGAGAAGGCGACATCTACCAATTTTCCTAAAGCAATTACTAATACCACCCACTTACCTGCTTGGTAGATTTCCGGGTTAGGAACAAAGGAATAAATTTGATCAATATTGGTCCAAACCAGAGCAAACAAAAGCAAACACACATAAAGCTGTCTGTTAGACAACTCTTTGTATAGAACGTTGATTTCTTTCACCTGATCATTCGCAAAATGGGAAGCAATGAGAGGCATAGCAACTTGAGAAATGGCTCTTCTAGGCAACTCAATGACCAAAGCCATGTAAAAAGCGATGGAATAAATGGCATTGGCTTCCAAACTTACCATAGCACTGATCATCACTGAGTCAATTTTCATGATTAGGGTAGAAGCTGCAGTAGCTAGGAAAGTCACCAAGCTGTACTGTAAAAATGAGCGTGTAAACCCTTGAGGAAAGGAGGTCCAGGAAAAATTAAATTTGAAGACACCAAGCCAAATCAAATACACCCAAACTCCCAGGAAAGATAATCCATAGACCAAAACTAGACCTTGCATAACTTGATCAAAAGTAATCCAGCTTAGCAAATAACAGCTCACCAACATCGAGGTGAGGAGTCGAAGAAACACTTCTCTAAAAAAAGTAGGCACCCCCACCTTTACGTAAGATCTGGCAAAGGCATCAAGGACACTGCTCCAAACGGAAAATAGGGCAACCAGTAAGACAATACCTAGAAAATCAATTACCTGCGGGGAGTTGGTGGCAAAAAGGGATACGATTTGGCTCTTTCCTCCAAAAAAAATCAAGGATACTAAGCCAAGTCCCAACAAAGAAAACCCCAAACTATAGGTAAGTAGGGCGGCTTGATTGGATTCCAATTTGGGAAAATACCGAGTAATTCCATGGCCTACACCTAATTGAGCAAAGGGGACCAATAAGATACCTAGGTCTTGAATGGTCCTAAAGATTCCTAATTCGGTAGAGGTGAGGGCATAAGGAAAGAGCCATAATACATTGATATAGCCCAATACCACACCTATGTACGAGAAAATAGTAGTCTGTATGCTTTGATATGCTATTTTACTCATGGACGAATATTCAATAAAAAAATTGGGAATTCCATAGCCTCCCTAAGGAGTTTAGGATTTAGCACATTTGTCACAGCCTTCAGAGGCTTTGGGTTTTCTGACCAACTTCCAAATTAAGTAGCCCACCGATGCGAGGAGTAAAAGGACTAGTGTTATTTCTTGCCACATCTTAAGAAAAAATTTGGAAAGTAATAAATGCCATAGCATAGGCCAGAGCACTCATATAAAGGGTTTGAATCACAGGCCATTTCCATCCCTTCGTTTCTCTTTTTACCACAGCCAAGGTACTCATGCATTGCAAAGCAAACACATAAAATACCAATAATGAAAAGGAGGTGGCTTTGGTAAATGTTTTTTCCCCGGTGGAGGCATTGATTTGTTGACTTAACTTTTCTCTTATGGTTAAATCATTTTCCAAATCCCTTTCAATGCTGTAGATCGTAGCAATAGTCGAAATAAAGACTTCTCTCGCGGCAAAAGAAGTAATAAGGGCGATTCCAATTTTCCAATCGTAACCTAAGGGTTGAATAGCGGGTTCTATGGCTTTTCCCATAATTCCAATAAAAGAATTTTCTAGAAGCAAAGAACTCGTTTCTGCTTCTATCCTCTCTCGTTCTGCGGGATCTGTAATTTTCTCTAGCTTAATAAGTCCTTCGGTTTGGACTTGCTCCATTTTACTTGGGGGACCATAGGATGCAAGTACCCAAAGGACGATAGAAATGGCTAAAATTAACTTACCTGCTTCAAAAACGAAGGTTTTTGACTTTTCTATCATGGTGAGTCCTACGTCTTTCCAACGTGGAATCCTATAGGAGGGAAGCTCAGTAATTAAAAAACTTTTCTCATCCGTTTTTAGGATAATTTTTAACAGGTAGGCCGTTCCCAAAACTCCTAAAATTCCTAAGATATACAAGGCCAATAAGGCCAAAGCTTGGAGGCTAATCACTCCAGCTACGGTTTCATTCGGAACAGAAATACCAATTAGGATCACATAAACGGGTAATCGTGCAGAACAGCTCATCAAAGGGGTGACCAAAATGGTGATCATTTTTTCCTTCCAGTTGGCGATATTACGTGTGGCCATTACCCCAGGAATGGCACAGGCTACTCCAGAGACTAGGGGTACTATACTTTTTCCGTGCAATCCAAAGGGGCGCATCCAGCGGTCCAATAAAAATACCACCCTAGACATGTAGCCCGTATCTTCTAAGATGGCTAAAAAGCCAAAAAGAAGAGCGATTTGGGGAATAAAAATGACGATACCTCCGATACCTGGTACCACTCCTTCTGCAAGCAGGGAAGTGAAAGGCCCTGGGGGAAGGAGGTCGACCACACGCCTACTGAGGTCTGCAAAAAAGCCATCAATCCAATCCATAGGATAGGAAGCCCAGGAAAAGAGAGTTTGAAAAATGAGAAGTAAAATTCCAAAAAAGATGAAATATCCCGCAACTGGGTGCAAAAACACCGCATCTAAACTTGACTTAGGTTTGGGTATTGTCTTTTTTACCAACACGCTAGTTACCATGTCGGTAATTTTTTTGTAGCGGATCTTTGTCTCTTCCAACTGCGCCTCTTCCAAGCCAAAAGTTGTACCGGAAAGGGTATCTACAAGCCAAGATCTATCAGGTTCAGATACCGCTTTATCTTTGGAGCCAAACCGAATCATTTGATAGGCCTGGTACTTATTTTCAAGTGAGAATCGGTTTTTTACTTCTTCTAACAAAGCATCGGGAACAATTGAAGTAATATCTACGAAGAAAGTACCTATAGAAAAATTTCGTTGGTGAATTAGTTCCTTCACCTCGCTCAATCCTTTCTGATTTCTAGCGTCTGTTTGAAGGATGGGTACTCCTAAGTGCTTGAACAATTCAAAAGTCCTAAGTTCAATTTTTTTCTCTTGTGCCAAATCCGACATGTTGAGCAAAATGGCCAGTGGTAAACCTAAATCAATCAACTGAGTCGCTAGGAATAACCCCCTAGAAAGTTGAGTAGAATCGATGACCATCAATACATAGTCAGGTTTTTTTTCCAGCTGGGGATTATTGAGTACCCGATGAACTATGATTTCATCTTCAGAATTGGGAAACAAGCTGTAGGTACCTGGAAGATCTAAAATTTCAATCGTTTTTCCTCCTACCTGACAGAATCCAATTTTTTTATCTACCGTTACGCCCGGGTAATTGCCAATTTTTTGATTGAGCCCAGTGAGGTAATTGAAAATCGTAGATTTTCCAACATTAGGGTTTCCGATGATGGCAATTCTTGGAGGGGTATTCTTTGGGGAAGAGGGGGAAGTTGCCGCCATGGGGTCAGATAAGTTCAATCCGAATTAAAGCGGCCTCATTTTTTCTCAAGGCCAACAGGGTATCTTCCATTTGAAAGGCCAAGGGACCACCAGAAGGGGCTTTATGCTGCAGAGTAAGGAATTTTCCAGGAAGAAAACCCAGCTCCATCAAATTTATTTTTAATGGGGAGGAAAAAACTTCCAAAATTCTTCCCGATTGATTTAGTGACAATTGATCTGCAGTCATGAAAATAGGCGAACCTGAATTCAAAAATAGTGGTATTTGGAATCAATCTAAAGAAAAAAAGAGGAAGAAATTTTATAGGTATTAATTAAGTAGGATACTTGGACAGCTTTAGTTCATCTTAATGCCTTATTAACTGCAATAAATCCATTTATTCTTAAAAGTTGCCTTTTAAAGTCAAGTGAAAATTTCTTCCAGGGCTTACTAGACCAGAACTGTAGGGACGGTACTGAAGGTCACCTATATTTTCAATTCCTCCTGCTAGAGAAATCCTTGGACTGAGCTGGAATTGTCCGCTCAATGAAAAAATAATCCAAGATGGTGAGTACAAGTTGCCTTGAGAATTGGTAGCATAAATGGCTGGTTTGCTAAGTTCTTCTTGAGGCATTTGATCGAAGGGAACCTCTGCACTATATTGAGCATGGAAATCTATTTGAAAATTGGCTTTTTTGAAGCTCAATTTACTGGTACCAAAAGCAGGCGCAGCATGTCGAGAAGGACTTGTACTCTTATCATCCAATTCTTCCTTTCCTTTTTGCCAATTGTATCGTGAAGTGAATAAAAGGTGTTTGTGAAGAGCTAGCTCAATTCCAGCTTGCAGGCCTTTTATCTCTGCAAAAGATGCATTTTGAAGTGCAAAAACCTTGCTGAGCTGTCCATTGTACACGATTTGGCTTTGTCCATTTAAGGTGCTTTCTCTTCTGACCATGGCATGGTCCAGGAGGGTATAATATCCGGTTATGTCCACTTTAACTATTCCTCCAATTTGTTGGTGCACGTTCAATTCTGCATTGTAGGCATATTCTGGTCCAAGGGAAGGATTGGGAATCAGTACGGTACCTGGGGCTGAATCAAAAATCTTTCCCATATCGTCTACGTTAGGTGCCCTAAACCCTGTGGAGATTAGTGGGGAGAGTGAAAAGTTGGGATGGGCTTGAAATACAATTCCTAGATTTCCAGTTAGGGAAAAATACCGGTCCCTATAGGAAGATACCGGAAGAGGATAATAGGAAAGGTTTTTCGTAAAGTCTGCTTCCAAGGAATTAAGGTTTACCCGCAAGGCCCCTTGCATTTTCATTTGCGTAGATAGCTCGGCAGAGTAATTGCTGTACACTGCCCAAGAGTCCCAAATGGATTCTGGATAGCGGGAAGAAGTAGGAGATAGAGCAAGGTTAGTGATGTTTGTAGTCTCTCCATTAGAAGATACCCGATTTTTCACTGCTTCAATACCGTAGCTCAAAAAGTTTTTATCTCGTATAGTTTTTAAAAAATCAGCATTGATGGAAAAGGCATGTACTTGTTCTTCTCGTCTAAATTCAATAGGGTTACCCACTCTTCTTTCTATCCTGCTTTCTTCAAAATATTGATAGGCCAAACTCAATTTAATTTCATCGTAGAGAGGTGTGGCTGAAGTCATTTTCCAGGCCAATTGCTGCATCATCCATCGTTGAGGTCCGTAATCCCAACGAGCAAACCGAAGTTTACCGTCTCTTTTTTCAATAAGTCTATCGTACCTAGGAACATTGCTGGTGGTGGAATAATGGAAAGCATAGTCTAATTGAACATGCTTTGAAATTTGCAACCTAATTTTTTGCATCAGATTGACCTGACTGTAGGCAGTGCCTACTTGTTTTCTTGGATTAGAATTGGCAAGTTCTACATCCACCCCATTTTGTCTTCTAAGGAATTGCTCACGCAGGTAGGAGGGTTGGCCTTTATTTTTCCCCATGATCAGATCTCCGTAGTTAAAATAACTTGCACTACTTAAAAAAGACCATTTTCCTTTTCCAAAGCTAAAATCCAAATGATAGGTATTTTCAGCGTAGGCTGAGGAATAGCGGGTAAGTATATTTCCTTGAAAG
Organism: Bacteroidota bacterium; assembly: GCA_016866385.1. Lineage (GTDB taxonomy): Bacteria > Bacteroidota > Bacteroidia > Cytophagales > Cyclobacteriaceae > Algoriphagus. The sequence goes on along the minus strand of VGMU01000009.1, from coordinate 22,411 downwards.
GATTGATTTTCTAAATCAGGACTCAGGGTTTCAAATACCATAACTCCTCCAATGGCATCCGATCCATACATGACAGAACCAGGTCCGAAAAGTATTTCCGTATTCTGGATAGCAAATGGATCTAAGGAAATCACCTGTTGGAGGTTGCCACTTCGAAAAATAGCGGTGTTCATTCGAACACCGTCAATGGAGTAGAGGAGTCGATTGGCAGAAAAGCCACGAATCATTGGACTTCCTCCACCCAATTGGCTTTTTTGGACAAAAACTTCCCCAGATCCCCCTAACCAGTCGGCAGTAGTAACAGGATGCTTTAGGAATAATTCCTGCCTATCAAGGCCTCTTATTTTTCCTGGTACGTCCAGTGCGTTTTGATTCCATCTAGAGGCAGATATGACCGTGGTTTGAAGAGTAAAGGGACTAGGCTCAAGGAAAACGAGGTAATCTTTTGCTTCTAATTGATCCCAAGTAAGCACCAGGGTTTGGTATCCAGATAAACTTAAAATCAAATCGTTTTTTTCCGTAAAAATGGAAAGATTGGCTTTCCCTTCGCTGGAGGTAAAAATGCTTTCTTTTGATTTTTTGACCGTTATTTGTACTCCAGCTAAAGGATTTTTATGCTCTAGTTCCTGAACTTGAATTTCTTGACTAAAGGCTAAACTGCCTATTAGGAAAACTCCGATAAAAAGAAAAAGAAACTTTCGAGTCATAGAAGAGGTAAAGGAAACAAAATTAATGATAGTTCTTTATTACACCTCCATTTTTTGGTTGAATGGTAATACAATTGTTCAGTACCACTTTAGCCTTCTCTTTCCCATTGAAATCATGAGAAATTACTCGTAGGGAACCTCCTTGATCTCCAATAATTTTAAGATGATTTTTTACGTAAGTAGCTTACTTTTGAATCATGAGCATAGAAAAATTCTCTCCTTCACTTTCTTTTCTTGGTGATCAACAGCTTCAAAAAAGACTCTTGGAACTAGGTCAGCTTGCAACTTTTTCTGCAGGTAAAATCATTATGGAGCCTGGTCAATTTATTAAATCCGTTCCATTGATTCTAGCAGGCACAATTAAAATCTTGCGTACCGATGCGGAGGGTAATGAGTTGTTTTTGTATTATTTAGAAGAGGGGGAAACTTGTGCCTTGTCTTTAACCTGTTGCACAGCGTCTAAGCCAAGCGAAATCCGAGCGATTGCAGAAAATGAAATGACCCTACTGTTTATTCCTATTCAAATCCACGAACAGCTGATGGATGAATTTAAAAGATGGAAAGAATTTGTGTCTTCCACCTATCAGCATCGATTTCAAGATTTGCTCACTGCATTGGATGCTGTAGCCTTTAAGCGAATGGATGAGCGTCTGATGCGTTACATTGTTACTAAGATGAAGCAGTTGAAATCCAATGAATTGCATACTACACACCAAGAAGTGGCCAAAGAATTAGGAACTTCCAGGGAAGTTATCTCCCGCTTATTAAAACAGTTAGAGAAGAAAAAGTGGATAGAATTAGGAAGAAATGTGATCTTTATAAGAGATGACTTTGAAGAATTAATTAGCAAGTAATTACTGCATAATCAACACAGGAATGTGCGTGTGAAATGCCATTTGAATGGATTATATGCGTGTGAAATGCCATTTGAATGGATTGGCTTTTTTGAAAAACTTCTTTCCAAATACTTTGATGAGCATGGGCCATCACCAAAATCTGGTCTTGCTCTTGATTCATATAGGTCAAAATCCCCTCGAATACTTGATCGGACTTAAAAATTTTTAGTGGGTATGAATTTTTGGGAAATTTTTTAGTCAGGTATCGTTGTAGACCTAGGGTCATCAACTCTTCGGTAAATGCTGGTCCAGCTACCGCCTCCACATGGAGTAAGCTAAGGTTTCCTTTCCATTCGCTAACCCAAGAAATTATTTTATTTAGCGGGTCGGATTCGTGATCTGCATATTCTACTGCGAAGGTAAAATCCTTCCTTTTGGAGGAAGAAGCTTGAGCGGGGACTACGAGTACAGGACAATCCAACTCCTTAAGCAGGCTAACTGTAACCGAGCCCACCAATGATTTTTTGAGACCTGAAGCACCTTGAGTACCCATTACTACCAGATCTACCTCCTCTTTCTTGGCTATTTTGTGGATGGTAAGAGCAACGTGACCTTCTTCTTGAAAGTAACGCATTTTTACTCCATAGTTTTCATAAGCTGCTAACAGTTTTTTTGCTTGAAGCTTTGATTCTTGGGATATTTTAGCGACGCTAATTGCAGCAGGAGCTGCAAAATCATAGACTGGCTCAATCACATGGGCCATTAAAAGGACATCTTTTTCTTTATTAGCCAAAGAAAGTGCCATTTCCAAGGCTTTGATAGAACAAGCAGAAAAATCAATAGGGACGAGGATAGTCATATGAATTAAAAAATGTTCATTGATTTTTACTCCAATTTGAAAGGATTTGTTGCGCTTACTGGTACATTTAATTTGAAAAATGAAATCGCCTCTTTTTTGGCTTTTTTTCTCATCTGCTGGTGTAACTTTTGTCACAGCGAATAGTGCCCAATGAATTTAATTTTGTATTTCTAATAACTATGTACTAGTGCATGGAACTTCACCTAATTTTAGGATTTTCAGCGGCCCTTTTTATTGGAATTACTCTAGGCCTCATAGGTGGTGGGGGATCTACCTTGACTTTGCCAGTTTTGGTTTATGTTTTAGGTATTGATCCAATTTTAGCTACTGCCTATTCCTTATTTGTGGTGGGTAGTACCTCCCTTGTTGGAACGATTTCTTATTTGAATAAAAAATTAGTCGACTATAAAGCTGCGCTCGTTTTTTCTATACCTTCTTTTACTGCAGTATTCTTAACACGTAAATTTTTGGTTCCCTCCCTACCTGATCCACTTTTGCATGTGGGGGAATTCGCAGTTTCGAAAAATTTGGGAATTATGATATTTTTTGCTTGTATCATGTTGGCCGCTTCGGTAGCTATGATCCGAAATCCAAAACCTAGAAATGAGGGGGAGGCAGGGAAACCTCAATTTAATTTTCCATTGATTGCAGGAGAAGGGGTGATAGTAGGATTGATCACTGGTGTGGTGGGGGCTGGAGGAGGATTTTTGATCATTCCAGCTTTAGTAATTTTGGCAAAATTGCCCATGAAAATTGCAGTTGGTACTTCTTTGGTGATTATTGCAGCAAAATCTCTTATTGGATTTTTAGGAGATCTTTCCACCCAAGATATCGATTGGCCGTTTTTATTGCTTTTCACGCTAATATCTATACTTGGTATTTTTATAGGTAGTACCTTGTCCAAAAGCCTTGATGAAAAAATTCTTAAAACAGCCTTTGGTTGGTTTGTGTTACTTATGGGAATTAGTATAATTGCCATGGAGTTGAGTGCTGTTTGACGTACACTATGCAGGAATACATACGCATTTTGGGAGAGGGGTATCAGGGGTATTGGAATTACCTCATTTCAGAAATTCTATACCCTTCTTGGAACAATTATTTTTGGTGGCTTGTAGCGATATCATTGTTTGTATGGGGATTGGAACTTGTATTTCCTTGGCGAAAAGATCAAGCAGCCATTCGAAAAGATTTTTGGTTAGATGTTTTTTACATGTTTTTTAATTTTTTTCTCTTTTCTCTGATTGGATACAATGCGATTTCCAATGTAGCTGTAGAGGCTTTTAGTGATTTTTTGAGATGGATAGGCATAGAAAATTTAGTGGCCTTAGAGGTATCTTCTTGGCCGATTTGGACTCAATTTGTGTTGATGTTTGTATTGGCCGATTTTATTCAATGGAACGTGCACCGATGGCTTCATTTTAACCCTTGGCTTTGGGAATTTCATAAGGTTCATCATTCGGTGGAGGAAATGGGTTTTGCAGCCCATTTACGATTTCATTGGATGGAAATAGTCATTTATAAATCTGTTCAATACATTCCCTTAGCTATGATTGGCTTTGGCTTATCAGATTTTTTTGTGCTGCACATGGTGACGATCTTAATAGGTCATCTCAATCATGCCAACCTGAAGCTTACCTATGGGCCGCTAAAGTACGTACTTAACAATCCCGTGATGCATTTGTGGCACCATGCCAAACAAGTCCCAGAGGGTAGTAAAGGAATCAACTTTGGTATTTCCCTAAGCCTTTGGGATTACCTCTTTGGAACTGCTTACCTGCCGAATCAAAATGAACACGAACCTTTGGGATTTGATCAGGTAGAGGCCTTTCCCAAAACCCTTTGGCGGCAAATCACCTATCCATGGAGCAAGAAAAATAAAGCTAGCTAAGCGAATAGCTCACTAAAAAAAACTGATTTTCATTTACCGCTTGGGCATTTTATTCAATGCAATTCCCCTTTGCATTCTGGATTTGAAGGTGAGTAGGTCTTCTGGGGCTTTTTTGCTGTGTTTCGTACTACGGCCTTGCACTCGCTTTCTCCACATGCGGAATGAACTTGATTTCATATTTCTTCGCATGAGGTCTATGGTCTGAGACTCCGTAATGCCAAATTGGCCGTAAATGGCATCAAAGGGGGTGCGGTCTTCCCAGGCCATCTCCACGATACGATCTATTTCAAGTTCAGTTAGTTCCTGGATATCTCTCATATTTTTAAAACTTTAAAGCAGGCTTAAAGGTTTAACTATCAAAAAAAGGGGTTCATTTTATTTTTAAAGTAGCATTTTTTCATTTTATGAAAAAACAACACCTGCCCTCCAAAATTTGCATCCATTGTCAAAGACCATTTTCATGGAGGAAGAAATGGGAAAAAAACTGGGAAGAAGTCCGCTATTGCTCTGAGCGCTGTAGAGGGGAGTCTAAGAAAAAAAACAAAGCTTAGCGATACGCAGCGATATAAAAACCTAACCACAACAGTAAGGGAAACCCATAAGCCAGAAGAACTACAACACTAGATTCTCGTATACTTCTTTTACTTAGGGTATGAAATCCAAGAACCCAAGCAGCCATATACAATACTTCGAAAGTATTGAGATGGGATAATGTATAGTGGTAACGAAGGTCCACCTGATCGGCTCCTAAAAGCCATAAGGCAGATAAGGGTTCGAAATTTTGAATTTGTAAATAAGTGGTAGAGGGGGATGGACTGAGAAAAACTAGAAATCGTATCAATTCTGGTATAATAAACACGGCCTCAGCTACCAAAGCGAATTGCCAAAGAGGTTTGTACCTGACCTTATAGCCAACCGCCAAGCCAATGGACCAAAACAGAAATGCGATTACGGTACACTTCCAAAGCAAGGCAAAAGGAGTCCATACGTAATTTAAGGTATTGAAAATATGAAAGAAAATAAGGTCGCCTTGGGCATCCAATCTTTGACTATCTGGAATAGCTTCTAAGATCAAGGTATTGGTCAAATACCGGATGCAGATGAAAATGAGTACGATAACCAGAAAAAAAAGCCTTTTATCGAAATCTAGAATTTCTTCTATCTTTTGAGCTATGGGGGTATGGACTTTTGCCATTTTCGCTTTTTCTACACCTAAAGCTAAAACTTTGTTTTCATTTCACCGTAGATTTGCTAGACAAACGGAAGTATTACCATGCGTGAGGGCTTGAAGATGGCTGTTTTTTTTATCATTACCGGAGGGTTGCTATCCTTAGCAACCTTGCTCACGGCACAGACTACGGGTACACCTACTTCACCTTATTTACTTTTGGACAAAGGATTGCAGTATCGAATTACCAAGTCCATCAACAGCATGTACAATTTCGATTTTGCGACAGCGGAACGGGATTTTTCGGTCATCATGTACCAGTACCCCGAGCATCCTCTTCCAGACTTTTTAATGGCACTAGGATACTGGTGGAGGATAGAAGTAGATATCACCAACACGCGCTACGACAATATATTTATTCAATACTTAGATCGGGCCAATTCCAAGGCAAAAAAAATGCTGGATGCAAATCCTAAAAACAAGGAGGCTGCATTTTTCTTAGCGGCTGGATACGGTTTTCAAGGAAGGTTGTATAGCGAAAGGAAAAATTGGACCAAGGCCACATTTGCTGGGAAAAATGCTTTGAGTTATATGGAAATGAGTAGAGGGGAAGCAGAGTTTAACCCTGAGTTATTATTAGGGGATGCCTTATTTAACTATTTCGCCGTCTGGATACCAGAAAATTACCCCTTACTCAAACCCATTTTGGCTTTTTTTCCTAAGGGAAATAAAAAATTAGGACTCACACAATTGGAAACTGTGGCTTCAAATGCATTTTATACCCGAGTAGAGGCGCAAAACTTTCTTTTTAGACTTTATGGATCAGAGGAAAAAAGGCCTCAAGATGCCTTACGAATCGCAGAATACTTGCATGAAAAATTTCCCAATAATCCCTATTTCCATAGATCCTATGCCCGCTATCTGTATACGATTGGCAAGTGGACTACAGCCATGGAGGCTTCTTTGGAAATCTTAGATCGGATTGATAAAAAACAATTTGGTTACGAGGCCACAAGCGGTCGCTATGCAGGATTTTACTTGGGTGAATATTACAGCAGAATCGGAAATACTGCAGAAGCAAAAAGATACTACGCAAGGACAGTGACTTTTGGTGAAGAATCCGAATCTCAGGAAAGCGGCTATTACCTATATTCCTTACTTGCACTGGGTAAAATCGCTACAGCTGAAAAAAACAAAGCACAAGCTAAAATTTATTTCAATGCCTTGAAGAGGTATGCCAAACGCAAGCATCCTGCTCATGAAGAAGCGAGGGCGTTTATAAAGAAGAACAAACTTTGAGACACTGAATAGGAGATTCTTGACTCTACACAGGAGATAATTTGATAGAGTGAGACTCTAATTCAAAAATTAAATGGATTATTTGTTGAAATACCTATTCACTTCTACAAAATTTTGGATAAGTGGTAAAATTCCTTTCTCGAAATATAGAATTTTAAGCATTTTTTGTAATTTTGCATCTTATAAAATTTCGTAAAATGAACAAATATGGATAGCAACATTCGAATTAAATTTGATAAGATAGACCGCAGCATCCTTGAAATCCTTCAAGGCAATGCAAAAATTACCAATGCCCAACTTTCTAAGGATATTGGTCTTTCTCCTGCGCCTACCCTAGAGCGAGTTAAAAAATTGGAGCAATCTGGTATTATCAAAAGCTACCATGCCAAGCTTGATCCTGAAAAAATTGGTTTGGGTGTAAGCACTTTTGTGTTGGTAAGCCTAATTGGACACAACAAAGGCAATATTGATGCCTTCATGAAGGAAATCAACTTGATTCCTGAGGTAATTGAATGCCATCATATCACAGGTACTGGTGATTTTATTTTAAAAATTATAGCCAAAGACATTACGGCCTACCAAAAATTGATGTTAGAAAAGGTATCTGAGATTAAGGAGGTGGATTCTATGCAATCCATGGTCATATTATCTACTTTTAAGGATTCAAAAGTCCTTCCGATTCCCGCGTAATTTGGTAAGTACACACTAGAAGGGTGGCTAAGCCACCTTTTTTTTTGAATTTTTGATCATGGAAAACCCTTGGCAAACAAAAAAAATTACTCCTGTCTATGAAAATCCCTGGATTCGAGTGGAGCATCACGAGGTAATTAACCCCTCAGGAAAGGAAGGGATATATGGAAAGGCCCATTTCAAGAATAAGGCCATTGCTATTGTTCCCGTAGACAAGGAGGGCAACACCTGGTTGGTAGGTCAATACCGCTACACGCTCGACACGTTTTCTTGGGAGATTCCCATGGGTGGAGGCCCTTTGGGGAGTGATGTCCTCGATTCAGCCCGCAGAGAACTTAAAGAAGAAACGGGATTGAAAGCTACTTCCTGGACACTGCTTCAAGAAATACATACCTCCAATTCGGTCACAGACGAAACAGGATATATTTTTTTGGCAGAAGATTTGGAAATGGGCGAACCTGAATTTGAGGATACCGAGGACATAAGTATCCTTAAAATCCCATTTACTGAGGCACTAGAATGGGTAATTTCCGGAAAAATCACAGATTCCTTGAGTGTAATTGGTATTTTATTGGTTGCTAGAAAATTAGGGCTTTGATTTTATGGCCATACGGAATCAACTTAAAGCAACTTTTTTCTTGGCGTATCCGGTGATGTTGAGTCAGCTGGGGCAAGTTTCTGTGGGGATTGCCGATTCCATGATGGTAGGAAGGTTGGGAGCGCTACCCTTGGCTGCTTCCTCTTTGGCCAACAGTATTTTTTTTGTAACCCTGATGTTTGGCATTGGAATTTCCATGGGGGTGACTCCTCTGGTTTCTAAAGCCGCTGGCAAGCAAAAAATAAGTAGAATTACCCGCTTGTTTGGTCATAGCTTTTGGATCAATGTACTTTCTAGTATCCTTTTATTTTTGTTTGTTCTTGGCTTTACTCCCTGGATGTCCGTCCTGAACCAGCCCGAAGAAGTGACCGAGTTGGCCTTGCCCTATTTGCTGATTATCTCTGCATCCTTGATTCCCTTGATGATTTTTCAAACTTTCAAACAAGTGGCAGAGGGACTCTCCATGACCAAGCAAGCCATGGTCATTACCCTTTTTGGAAATTTGGTGAATGTATTTTTTAATTGGCTACTGATCTGGGGTATTTGGGGATTTCCTGAATTGGGATTGAATGGAGCTGGCTGGGCCACTTTGCTCTCTAGAGTGGTGATGATGGTAGTAATGGGAGGCTACTTGCTGTATGCCAAGAGGTTTGAGGTATACCACTTTAGTTTGAGGATAACCAAACCTAGTTTGGCAATTGCTACTCGAATTTTAAAAATCGGAATCCCCACGGGTTTCCAATTTATTTTCGAAGTCTCTGCATTTAGCGCTGCAGCCATCATGATGGGTTGGATAGGAGTAAAGGAATTGGCAGGGCATCAGATTGCCTTGAATTTAGCTTCCATTAGTTACATGATGGCTACTGGATTGGCTACGGCGGGTATGATCCGGGTGAGCTATTTTGTTGGGGTGGGAGATTTTAGAGGAATGCGGGAAGCTGGTATGGTCGCTTTTGGCATGGTGATCTGTTTTATGTTTTGCTGTGCACTGGTGTTTTTTGGAGCTAGGTTTTTTCTTCCCTCCTTGTACATCCAAGATCCAGAAGTGATATCCTTGGCCGCTTCTTTATTGGTTCTTGCAGGATTTTTTCAAATTTCTGATGGAATTCAAGTGGTTGGCTTGGGGGTGCATAGAGGCTTAGAGGATGTAAAAGTTCCCACCTTGATTACTTTTTTTGCTTACTGGGGACTGGGTTTGCCTTTGGGATACCTGATTGCATTTCCTCTTGGATACGCCGAACGAGGAATTTGGGTAGGACTGGTAATTGGGTTGAGTGTGACTGCTATCCTCCTTTTGTATAGATTTCATCGACTCAGTAAAGACAAGGTAAAGGCGCTGATGGCCTAGTAGGTTTTCTTTTGTTTTCTTTTCAAAGAGGATCTTCTCTGAAACTTGTATCTTAGCATAACATCTACTCCCAGAAATGAAACGATACGTATTTATTCTTTCCCTTATTCTCTTCTATCAGCTCACCTTTGCCCAAGCACCGGCTGTCCTTTCTACTCGGGATCAAGCGCAAGTCGTGGATGCATGGCTAGAAGATCGTATCCAACATCTCCTACCTGCATTAATGAAGGAAACAGGGATTGATTGTTGGATTGTCATGTCTCGTGAATACAACGAAGATCCAGTAATCCGTACACTTTTGCCGGCAACTTGGCATGCAGCGCGAAGAAGAACTATATTGGTCATGTACCAAGCCCATACAGAGTCCCCAGTGGAGACCTATGCCATCGCTCGCTATGATGTTGGAAAATCGTTTAAAAAAGCCTGGAATCCGGAAGTACAACCGGACCAATGGGCAGCCTTGATGGACCTCCTTCAAAAATTAAATCCCAAAAAAATCGCTCTCAATTTTTCCAAAGATTATGGACATGCCGATGGATTGACCCATTTTGATTACGAAGAATTTAAAAAATACTTACCAAAAGATCAGCATAACAAGCTGGTTTCGGCTCAGACCTTGGCCGTTCGCTGGTTGGAAACTCGTACCCCATCCGAAATGGCTACCTATAAGCATATTCAAGAGTTGGCCCATTACATCATTGCTGAAGGCTTGTCCGCTCAAGTCATTACCCCAGGAGTGAGTACCACGGAGGACGTGGTCTGGTATTATAGAGAAAAAATAAAAGAAATGAAGTTGGATACCTGGTTTCATCCTTCGGTAGATATTCAAAGACCAGACCCCAGCTCTCAAGAAGCCTTGCGTTCATTTGCTCAGCGACCTAGCGAACAAGTCATTCTCCCAGGCGATTTACTTCATATTGACTTTGGAATCAGTTATCTAAGACTCAATACTGATACTCAGGAATTGGCGTATGTACTCAAGCCAGGAGAATCAGAGGTACCCAAGTACTTGCAGGAGGCATTTCAAGTGGGAAATCGCCTACAAGATATCCTTACATCCCAGTTTGTTGTGGGTAGAACAGGAAATCAAATTTTGAAAGCCGCTCGAGAACAAATGCAAAAGGAAAGAATTAGGGGGAGTATTTATACGCATCCCTTGGGATATTATGGGCATGCAGCAGGTCCTACCATAGGCATGTGGGACAACCAAGGGGATACCCCTGGTGCAGGGGATTTTCCTCTTCATGCATCTACTGGGTATGCCATAGAATTAAACGCGGTGGTTTATGTCAAGGAATGGCAGAAGGATGTGCGCATCATGCTTGAGGAAGGTGCCTTTTTTGATGGTAGCCAAGTAACTTATTTTAACGGGCGTCAACGGACCATAATGCCCATACCCAGGCCAAATAATTATTTAGGAAATTAAATTGGGTACTTTATTTTTTGATCTCTTTTGGTTCCCATTAAGATCAGAAAACCAAGAGCTGCTACACCAGCAGCAAAGAAAAACACGAGTGGGAAGTTTTTCGGGTTATTATCATAAAGCCATGCAGCTACTATGGCACCCAGTCCTATACCCACTTCTAGAAAAATATACATGGTTGCCAAGGCTCGGCCTCTAAATTGATCAAGAGATCGGTCCACCACCCATGCCGTTGTGGTAGGGCTATACATGCCTACTGCAGCACCAAATAGTACTGCGGAGCAAAGCAAGATGGTTTTACTTGTAGCAAATCCTATGGCCAGCATGGCTGCTACCATGACTAGGCTGGCTACCCGCATCACCACTACACGACCCAGACGATCGGAGGTTCTGCCTGCGATCAAACGAACTCCTAAGGATGACAAGGTAAAAACAGCAAAGAAGAGCCCTTTATTCTGTATCCCCAAGTGGGTGGAAAGGTCGGGAATGATGGTAAGCACTACCCCAAAAGAAAAGACAGATAAAAAAAGTATTCCTGAAGGCAAAAGAACCCTTTTTTCAATCAATTCATCTTTTTTAAGGGAAAACATCTTCCACTGAAATGCAGATTTTTCTGTAAGCGTTTCTTTAAGCCTCAATAAAATTAATATGGAAAAAATCGAGGTGAATGAAGAACAATAAAACAAAACTTCAACGGGCCAATAACTTGCAATCCAGCCACCTATGGCTGGCCCTGCAGCCATACCCAAAGATCCAAACAGAGATTGCAATCCCATGGCTTCGCCTCGTTGATAAAACGGAACAATATCTGCCACATAGGCCGAAGCTCCCGTAGGGGTGAATCCTGCGGAAAAACCATGTGCAAATCTCAAAAACAAAAATCCTCCTACAAAGCTGAGCACAGGATAGAGCAGGCTCACCACAAAACATACCCCAGCTCCCACCATCATCACTGGAATTCTACCTAACTGATCAGCTAACTTCCCACTAAAAGGCCTAGAGAGCCCTGCCGATAGAGTGAATAGTGCAATTATTAGGCCTTTGTAATCTTCTCCTCCCAAGGAACTCAGGTAAGAGGGGAGTTCAGGAATGATCATATTGAAACTTGAAAAAAATAAAAAGCTACTCATGCAGAGTAAGAAAAAATCAAGAGTGAAAAAGGTGGGTAAAATCCTCATGAAAGAAATATAGGAAAATAAAAGGCCGAAGAAGATCTCTCCGGCGATTCAATTAATTTTTTGAGGCATCCTCCTCACTTTGCGCGAGCAAATAAGCTTTCATGAATTCATTTAAGCCTCCATCCAATACTCCTTGCGCATCGGAGGTCTCATGTTCTGTTCTATTGTCCTTGACCAATTTGTAGGGATGCAGCACGTAGTTTCGGATTTGTGAACCAAAGTCTACCCGAAGCTTGGAAGATTCAATCTTGGCGATTTCAGCGTTTCTCTTTTCCAACTCCAATTGGTACAATCTAGACTTAAGCATTTGCATGGCCTTTTCTCTGTTGGCCAATTGAGAGCGCTCCACCTGGCAAACCACTACAATCCCGGTGGGCTTATGGGTTAGCTGCACCTTGGTTTCTACTTTGTTGACGTTTTGTCCACCCGCTCCTCCTGATCTAGAGGTATGAAGTTCCACGTCTGCAGGATTGATTTCTATTTCTATGGAATCGTCTACCTCGGGATAAGCATACACGGAAGCAAAAGAAGTATGCCTTCTTCCTCCCGAATCAAATGGGGAGATTCGAACCAACCGATGAACACCTGTTTCTGATTTTAAGAATCCATAGGCCAAGGGTCCTTCAAAAAGTAGGGTTGCCGATTTGATGCCTGCAACTTCTCCTGGCTGTAGATCAATTTCACTTACTTTAAACCCATTTTTTTCGCCCCACATGATGTACATGCGCATGAGTATCGACGCCCAATCGTTGCTTTCTGTACCTCCTGCACCTGGATTGATTTCTATCACCGCATTGAGTTGGTCCTCTTCAGCCGAAAGCATTTTTTTCAATTCCAATTCTTCAACGGCCTCTTTTGCTTTGGAGTAGTCTTCCTTAATTTCATCTTCAGATACCTCTCCCGCTGAGAAAAATTCATACAGTACGTCAAGATCTTGTATTTTTTGATCCAAGGATTCAAAAGAAGTCGTCCATCCTTTTCTCGCCTGGATTTGCTTCATGGTCTTTTCTGCTTCCTCAGGATTACTCCAAAAGTCTGCTTGGGCCGAAACTGCCTCTAAGTCTTGAATTTCTACTTTCTTACGATCGTAGTCAAAGGTACCTCCTCAAAGCCGAAGTGCGGGCTTTCAAGTCTTTCAGTTGGTCTGAAGTCATCTTTCTAGTGGTTTAATGAAGGTGCAAAAATCTATAAAAAATATGGCTTTTACCAGAAATCTATATTACTACATGCCTAATTCCACCAATTGCACTTTATTTTTTGAAGAGAGGGTAAAATAGGTGTACTTCCAGGGGATTAATCCAACACCTACTCCCAAGAGCACTGCCGAAACAGAAGCCAAGCCAGGATCTATGTAAAATCTATTTTCCCGGTAAAGATTATTGATGCCTTCCAAGGCAATGGCCATACTTCCAGACCCTAAAAATAAAGCAGATAGCTGTTTTAAGGACCTATTTCTTGGGTCCTTGTCCCGGATATCAATAGCCACAAGATCGGAGGGCTTGAGTATATTTTCCGAAAGGTAGATATAGTCCTTATCTATGTTTACCACCACATCGCTGACAAAATATCCCAGGGCTTTACTTTTATAAGTAAGGGTTTCCCCAGGATAGAATCGAAGTTGGGTATGCTGATTATTTCCTCTTTTGAGTAGGATAAATTTTTCTCCTTGGCAGTGGGCTTTTTCCAAACCTAACATCCCCAGCAAAGCCCATAAAAGCAAAGTTTTAAAGGATAAAAAACTGGCTCTCCCGTTCATGACTAGACGGATCTAGGTTAGATTTTTATGATCCAGGAATGGGGATCTGATATCTCCCCGTATTTGATTCCATCCAATGCAGCAAGTACTTTTTTAGAAAAAGAATGGGAAGAATAGGGGGGTAGAAGGTAGTCTTTCCCTTGGATTTGTATCTTTTCGATAAAAGCTATGGTTGCTGCAGTCCCTACTCCAAATGCTTCTTCTAGGGTTCCTTTTTCTAAGGCTTCTTGCAAGGCAGCTACGGTAAGAAATCGTTCTTCAATGGCTTGACCCCAGTCTTTGGCAAGTTGAATGACTGAATCTCTTGTTACCCCCTTCAGGATAGTCCCTGTGGTGGTAGGTGCTGTGATTACTTTTCCATTGATTTTAAACATCACGTTCATAGTACCACTTTCCTCGATCTGGGTATGGGATTTGCCGTCGGTCCACAGCAATTGCTCGTATCCCTCCTTTTGAGCCAGTAATGCAGGATAGAGCGATGCGGCATAGTTGCCTGCAGCCTTGGCTTCCCCTGTACCCCCTTCTACTGCTCTGGTGTAGGTAGTTTCTACCTTTACCGATACGGGTTTGCTGTAGTATGCACCTACAGGACAAGTAAAAATCATAAATCGGTACGTTTCAGAGGGTTTTACACCGATATAATTGTCCATGGCAAACATAAATGGACGAATGTATAGACTAGAACCTTTTTCTTGGGGCACCCAATCCCTATCCAAGTCCAACAATTTTTTTAGCCCTTCCAAAAATATTTCCTCTGGAATCTGGGGCATGCACATTCTTTTTGCTGACTCATTTAACCTTCTGGCATTTGCTTCAGCTCTAAACACCAACACCTCTCCCTTCACATTTTTGTAGGCTTTCATTCCTTCAAAGATGGCTTGCCCATAATGGAGGGTAGCATTTGCGGGATAAATTTCCATTGGTCCATAGGGTTCAATTCTAAAATCACCCCATTTTCCATCCTTATAATCCGCCACAAACATGTGGTCAGAGACTACTTTACCAAACACCAAGGAGGAAAAGTCAATTCCCTTGATTTTTGAATGAGGAGTTTTATGAACGGAGATGGAAATGGGAGAAGCCATAGGCAAATGGAAAATGGAGAGGTTGGGCTATAATTTTCTAGTTCAATGAGATTTTATAAGGTAGGCATTACCTCTTAGGCTTCCAAGTCAATTCTTCCACATGCAACTCTTGGCACATTTTTCTACCTAGCACAAAAAGGTAATCGGAGAGTCGATTTAAATAGCGAATTACCAATTCTGAAACATGTTCTTCAGACGCCAGTTCTACCACCACCCGTTCTGCTCGCCTACACACTGTCCTAGCCAAATGGCAAAAGGATACAGAAGGGTGACCTCCTGGAAGAATAAATGCAGTCAATACAGGTAATTCCTCATCCATGGCATCGATTTCTGCTTCTAAGAGTTCAACGTCTTTTGCAAATAAATCAGGTTTTTTCACATTTTCTTTGCCAGGTACTGTGGCCAAATCAGCTCCGATGGTAAATAACCTGTCTTGAATTTCTTTGAGAACGATAGCTCTTTTATGATTTACTTCTTGATCTCTTAGCAAGCCAATGTAGGAGTTCAATTCATCGATTGATCCATAGGCATCTATACGTAGGTCTGATTTGGGCACACGCACCCCACCTAAAAGTGAAGTGATTCCTTGGTCTCCTGTTTTGGTATAGATTTTCATTTACTTCTTATTTCAACTACGAATGGATTTTATGTTGAGGCCTGAAAGCAAAAGCAATTAGGCAGGAACTGCCACTCCTCGGGTAGGGTTGGGATTGACCTTGTCTGACTCCACCAAACCATCCCTAAGCCTGACCACACGGTGGGCATAATGGGCAATATCATCTTCGTGGGTAACCATAATGATGGTATTTCCTTTGGAATGAAGCTCATGAAAGAGTTCCATAATTCCATAGGAAGTTTTTGAATCTAGATTACCTGTAGGCTCATCGGCAAGAATGATAGAGGGGCTGTTGACTAATGCCCTGGCAATGGCCACACGTTGTCTTTGTCCTCCGGATAGCTCATTGGGCTTATGACTTGTTCTATCTGCCAATCCCACATTTTCCAAGGCTTTGAAAGCGATTTCTTCACGCTCTGCTTTGGAATAGCCTGCGTATACCAAGGGAAGGGCTACGTTATCTAAGCAGGTAGCTCTAGGAAGGAGGTTGAAGGTTTGAAAAACAAAGCCAATTTCTTTATTTCGGATATCTGCAAGTTCGTTTTCGCTCATATCGCTTACATCCTTGCCTGCCAAAATATAGGTTCCTGAAGTAGGGGAGTCAAGGCAACCGATAATGTTCATCAAAGTTGATTTTCCTGATCCTGAAGGACCCATAAAGGCCACATATTCGCCTTTATCTACAGTGATACTTACGGACTTAAGCGCTTGAATTATTTCAGAACCCATTTTATAGGTTTTGTTGATTTCCTGGGTTTCAATGACCTTGCTCATGTCAATTTTTCTTTTGTATTGGTTTAGTATTCTTATGTTTTGTTGATTTCCTGGGTTTCAATGACCTTGCTCATGTCAATTTTTCTTTTGTATTGGTTTAGTATTCTTATCGATGCGGAGATGGTGATAAAAATACAACAAAAGTCTTAATTCTTGGTAGCTGTTTTGGGTTGAATGGTGTCATCTGGCATCCATTCTCTGAGTTGAAGCAGGGCTTCATTGGCATAATTCACCAAACCCAATTGGCTTGCAGCCTCAATTTTTCGCATCCATAGTTGGGGATCTTTGTTGAATTCACTTGCAGAATTTAGAATTTCATAGCGAGCCAACAGGTCCTTTTCTTGATCCGAAGCGCTCAAGACTAGGGGAGTAAGGTAGGGATTGGCCGTTAGGGCCTCGCCAACATTCAAAAATTCCAGGTAAGGTTTTAGAGAACTGGGATTGGTCCAATTGACTTGCTTAAAAAAAACTAAAAGTTCATCAGGAATTGAATTACTCTCTTTGAGGTAAGAGGCAAGGGATTGGAGTTGGTCTGAATTTAAACCATGTGCTTTTTGTGCTAGAAGTCGCTTGGCAACCACTTCTTTGAATGAAGAGGAGGGAAAGGATCTCCATTCTTGAAATAATTTTTCAGCCAAAGAGGTATTGAATCGAGATAGCCAATTTTGCTTCCATAGGTTATTTTCACTCGTTATTGTTTGATTTGCCAAGGCCAAAGAATCCTGGCTAAGCAAGGCAAGATGTACGATTGAAGGGGCTGAAAAGCCTTTTTCTTTAGAGTAGTTAAAATCTCTGCTTGCCTTTTCAAAATCAAGTTGCTGGGCATGGATAAGTCCAGTGAGATTCAAATAATAAGCAGCATCGCCGGGGTTTCTAAAAGCGAGACCATTCAGATTTTTTATAGCATCGGCTATTTTCCCCGCTCCTAAATTCCTTAATTGGGCCGTTTCCTGAAGTTGCATGGTGAAGGAGAGAAATTCCTCTTGTGATGCCAAGGAATCTAATAAGGCAATCTCCATGCTTGGATCATTCAAATTTGGGGTAGCCAATAAATTTCTAAAGCCGGCATGAATCAACATGGGAGAAGATTCTTTTTCGATTAAGGACCTAAGCTTTTCCCATTCTTCTTGGGAAACTTCTGCTCCTTTTTTTCTACGAGCCGCTACTTCATTGATCAGGCTTACCAAATCCTTATCCCGATAGAGCGTGAGGTCGGGAACGTTCCCCAGTTTGAGCTGCAGGGCCAACCAAGTGGAGGGTAAAATGGTGGTGGTGGAGGGACTATCGGTGATCAAGGCCAAGGCATCTTCCTTGCGCTGTAACAGGGTGTATACTAAAGCAAGATTTTGGCTTAAATAAGGATTATTGGGAAATATTTTTAAGCCATTTTCCAAATAATACAAAGCCTCCAAGGGTTTATTTTCTCTCTGTAATCGTTCGCTATGAAGGATAATATTGTCTACTTGTGGGGCTTCAGCAAAACTTTCTTCTAGGTGTTCTTTTGCTAGGGTAGGCTGCTTGAGCTGCAGGAGAAGCTGGGCCAGCAGGTACTTGGCCTTCGGGTTGTGACGGTACTGATCCCAACTATCTTCATAAAATATACTTGCTGCCAAGGGCTCTTCCGTTTGGTAGTAATAATCTCCTAGGATATTGCTTGTGGTGGAGCGGACTTGGTTGGCTACAATGGCATCCAGGTAGGTGATGAGTACCAAAATACCAATCGTTCCCCCTAAGCGAAGGTGATAGTAGGGCAATACAAAGGGTTTGTAAAGTACGAGATGTACTTTACCCTCTTTGAGTAGGGGGGAGAAATTCACCAACAGGTAAATGAAAAAAAACAAGGAAAACCCAAGTTGGGAATACAAAAAGATATGGGTAAAAAGATCTTCTGCAGCTTGATTAGCAGCTATGCTAATTTTCCATGTTGTCCATAGGGAAAGTCCAAACCCAAGGATATATAGCCCAGATAACTCTTTTAAATTTCCTACCAAAGATGCTGACTGCTTGATTTTTTCTTGGGTTGATATCCACCCTAAAATTCCTAATGGAAACAAAAGCCAGAGGCTGTAGGGTGCAGGAAATCCTAAGCTCAGATCTCCACTCAGTTGAAGCACCAAACAAAAAAGAAGCCCAAGCCAAAAGATTCCCACACCTCCGATTTGAATCCAAATCTTAGTTTTTAAACCCCGATTGGCTTTTGAGATCACTAGGATACTTCCAGAAAGTAATCCATGCCCTTGCCAAGCTACCCAAGCCAAACTCAATCCTAAAGCCAAGATCAAGCCTTGTTCGGCAAGGTAAAGTCCAGGCCGGGGTATGGAACTTAAATTGCAAAGTAGCCCAACGGCCAATCCCGTAGAAACAGCGATTAGTAGCCATCTTTTCCAAAATGACAAGCTAGTAATCCAAAAATGAAGGTAAATCGTGGGACCTAGAGATCCAATCAGTAGTAAAATGAGAGGGATGTTGGCATTAGCTCCTCCTACATTTAGGCCATTGGCATTGAATAAGGTAAGCAGGATAATCCACCCAATTCCTGCCCCTAAAAATTGAATTCTTTGAAATTGACTGATGTATGCAAGTGTGGTAATGGAGATTAAAAGGACCACGCTTCCAAAAATAAAGCTTTCTATAAGGGTAAAGGGGAGTGGTAAGGCGTGATAATTTTGAAAAACCAAAACCAAATCCACTTCAATGGGTACCACAAAAACACCTAAGTCTACTGCATTGAAGGGTACAGCTAACCTATCTAAAAAAGAAGCCAACTGAAGGTTAGGATAGGGAAGTTGTATTCCTATCCGAGAAGAGAAAGCGAGTAAACATCCTATCCCTAGGAAAATGGTGGTTGGAATAGAAAGAATAGATTTTTTAGGTAAGGAATTCATGAAGGGTCTACTCTACCACTTTGGGAACTTTAAAAAAACTACCGTCTTGTTGTGGGGCATTTTTTAAGGATTGGTCTAAATGACGACCTACCTTATCATCCCTAAAAGCATTGATTTCTGAAGTCATGCTGGTGAGGGGCTCTACGTTCTGCGTATCTACTTCTTGGAGTTGCTCTACCCAGCTAAGGAGTTGCTTCATGTCTTTTAGCATGCGTTCTTCTCCATTCGGATCAAATTCCAACTTTGCCAATTGAGCAATTTTCTTGAGGGCTGTTTTATCAAGCGTCATGATGGTATGGGCTTTACCTTAAGCCAAGTTTTCGCGTTTTGAAAGATTCAATTTTGATTCAGGATTATCTAGTAGCAATTGCCTTTGTATTACTTCGAAACACGATGATTTAATAGATTCTAAGGATTCAAATTCATGTGGATGAAGAGGTGCATGAATGACCATTTTGGCATGAGACCTTCGAAAAAGAATTTCCTTTTCATTGGGTAAAATTACATGATTGTATGACAGGGTGACTGGGACGATAGGTATTTGTTTTTCTATGGATAAGCGAAAGGCCCCATCTTTGAAAGGAACCATGTAAGGAGGGTTATCGGTGTAGATGCCGCCCTCAGGAAATAATACGATTCCACTATCGTTTTCCAAGGCTTCTGCTGCTCTTCTCATGGTCTCGGCCCTACTTTTCACATTGCTTCGTTCGACAGCGATATGTAGCTTTTTGAAGTAATATCCAAAAAATGGAATTTTCCGGATAGATGCTTTTCCTACAAAAAGAACATCTCCAGGGACAAATCCCATCATGGCTACGTCGAGGTAACTAAAGTGATTGGCTAAAAAAATGTATGGAACATTTTTTTTCAATTTTTCCTCTGTCTTTACCTCTACAGGTAAAAAAATCATCGAAAAATAAACCTTTGCCCAGATTCGGTTGATTTTCCTTCCCCACTTTTTCCAGGAAGGGAACCAAATGCAAGTGAGAAAAAAAGGAAATATCATAAAGAAGGTTAGCAAAAAAGATGCCCCTGCGAAGTAGGTGTATATTCTTCTATTCCATTTATTCATGGGCAACTCTTTAGTTGGGAAAATGCAGAAAGAATATTGACATCATTTCCTTTACTTTTGGATCAATTGCAGCAGGCTATTAAGTATTTTATGTAAGTCCTCAGTACCTGTACTTCTTTATCTGATTTATTTTCCTATTCGATTCTAATGATTCAAAAATAATTAAACATTTAGCTTAGGTTTCTATTTTTTTTACCCGCAAGGAAGTTCCCTCGGTAGATATTACTACTATGTTTTCACCTTCATCTAAGAATTCTCCCCTAGAATAAGCATCGTAAATCACTCCATCAATCACTATTCTGCCACTAGGCCTTAGGCGAGAATGTACTTTTCCTATTTTACCTAATAGGTCATTGGCATAGTTAGATGCTACGTAACCTGCATCCCGATCTAGCGTGCCTGCTAGAGTCAGGTGCTTGAAAGCACCCCATTGATTCACTTTGGGTGTAAGCCAAATCAGGACTCCCACGGATGCCAATGAGGCAAGGATTACGGTGAGTATCGAGGAGAGAAGTTGGGAGGTAGGTACATACTCAAAATTAAACACTTCGTTTGGGAGCATTCCCAGAACTAATCCAGTCAAGATCAACACTATACCCGCCACACCAAATACCCCAAAGCCGGGCAGCACAAGCAATTCTACAGCAAGCAGAATAATACCTACTATAAAGGCCAATATTTCCCAGTTTTCTGCCAAACCATTGAGGTAATAGGGAATAAAATACAGCAAGGTGGCTAATATGGCAAGGACCAAAGGAAATCCAATCCCTGGTGATTGCAATTCAAAATAAATTCCTCCTATGATCATTAAAATCAGAATTCCGCTTATTGCTGGATGTAAGAAAAATCCGATAATGGAATCAATGGTTTTCTCCTCGTAGGCAATTACGGTAGCATCGCTTAGGTTTTGAGCTTCCAGGATGGCAGATAGGCTTGAAAACTCCCCTTCGCAAAATCCATTGGCTATGGCCTCAGAAACAGAAAATGTGACGACTGAACTTGAATCAGAAATTCCTTCAATAACTATTTTTTCGTCTACCATGGCCTCTGCAATTCTAGGATCTCTTCCCGTAGCTTCAGCCGTACTTCTCATCATGGACCTCATGTAGGATTGGTACTTGTCAGGAGCAGCAGCACCGTCAGCTCCATTGACCACTGTAGCAGCACCTACACTAGATCCAGGGGCCATATAGATGCTATCGCAGGCAATAGAGATGAGGGCTCCAGCAGATGCAGCGTCCTTATTGATAAAGACATAAACAGGGATTTTAGATTCTAAAATTCGCGTTCGAATTTCATCCGCATCGGTCACAGCTCCACCATAGGTGTCCATTTCGATTATGATAAGGGCCGCTTTTTGTAATTCAGCTTGTTCCATAGCCAATTGTACCCTACGATTCATCACGGGATCTATGTCTTGATCAATAGCGAAGGTAAAAACCTTTTTCCCGGTTCCTTGAGCAAAGAGTACACTTGAAGAGGAAATAAGTCCTAAAAGAAGAAAAAGAAGGTTTCGATACATGCCTAAAATTTTCAAATCAAAAGATAGCAATTTGATGGCTATCCTTCTACAGGAAAATGCAAAATCTAACCTATAGGCCAAACAAGTCTTTTGTCTTGGATGTGAGTCATTTTTTCGCAACTGACTTTTTTAGCATTATTTTTGTTAACTAATTAAGAGTTTTCTTTTTGATCACCCCAAACGTTGCGATTCCTATGTTTCCATTCGTCCGCCTTTCATTTCTTTGTTTTTTTATGGCGGTATGTAGCCTTTCTATTGCCAAGAAAATTCCAACTTCTGAAAGGGATTCCATTGGAATGCAGCGAGTAGGGGATAAAATGTACATCGTACACCAAGTGTCTGCACAGGAAACCTTATTTTCAATTTCACGGAAATATGCGGTACCCATGGCTGCTATTCAAAGTGCCAATGAATCACTCAAGCAAGGACTGAAAGTAGACCAAAAAATCTTGATTCCTTTTGGTGATTCTGCTTCTGTAAGCAATGGAATACCTGCAAATGAGAAAGTACAAGAAAACAAGTCCGAATCAGTCACTCCCCAAGTAGAGGTGTCGATTCCAAGTACTGAATCAAAATCCGGCACACGTCATGTGGTGAAGGCAGGTGAAACCTTATTTGGCATTGCAAAAAAATACGGAATTACCGTTGTTGATTTAAAATCCTGGAATTCCCTTACGGCTGATAAGGTTATCGTAGGTCAATCTCTT
>VGMU01000008.1 GCA_016866385.1 Bacteroidota bacterium | reverse complement strand
CTACCGACTCATTTCCCAAGACATTATGGATAGTTGAGGGGATTTGTCGAGGCGATTTTTTGTAAGCTTTTTAAAAGCTGTTATCTTCCCTTAGCATATCTCAGTAACCATGGTAAAATCTTTCCTCCTTTTTCTTGTTTTCTTAAGCTTCTTTTCCTTGGCTGCCCTTGGGCAACAAGGCCCAGAAAAGCAATTGCAAGAAGCGCGTTTGGCCTTAGCCAAAAAGTTAGCCCAAGAGATTATTTTGGTGGATGGCCATGTAGATCTTCCCTACCGCATGAAAGTGGGAGGATTTACGCTTCAGCGGGAAATACTGGATGTGTCGGTGAGAACTCCCGATGGAAATTTTGATTACCCCCGAGCAAAAGAGGGAGGATTGGATGCCCCTTTTATGTCTATCTATATCCCTGCGAGCAACCAAACCATTCCAGGAGCATCCAAGGCCCTGGCCGACTCCTTGATTTTGATGACAGAGCGATTGGCCAGAACCTTTCCCAATCAATTTGCCATGGCCTATTCCCCTGCAGATATTGAAGAAAATACCGCTAAGGGCCTCATTTCACTTCCTATGGGAATGGAAAATGGAGCAGGTATTGAAAACGATCTTTCCAATGTGGCCTATTTTCACAAGCGGGGCATTCGATACATCACACTCACCCACGGCAAGGACAATTTGATCGGGGATGCGAGCTACGATACCACGGGGACTTACGGAGGGCTTAGTGAATTTGGAGAAAAGGTCGTGGCCGAAATGAATCGAGTAGGCATCATGGTGGACTTGAGCCATGTCTCTGACAACACCTTCCGGGATGCGCTGGCCATCAGCCAAGTGCCTGTCATTGCCTCTCATTCTTCGGCAAGAAAATTTACTCCAGGATTTGAAAGAAACATGAGTGACGAATTGATCCAGGCCATGGCTAAACATGGTGGGGTGATGATGATTAATTTTGGAGGATCCTTCTTGGATTCTGCTTATGCCAACGGTTCGGCAAGGGTAAGGGAGCATCTGGTAAACTGGTTGGCAGAAAACAACTTAAGTAGAAGAGATTCCGTGGCACAGAAATATATCCAGGAGTACACGGCACTTCACAATCCCTTTCCCACCGTGGGTAAGGTGGCAGACCATATTGACCATGTGGTACAGCTTGTGGGAATGGATCACGTAGGTTTGGGTTCAGACTTTGATGGGGTGGGGGATTCGCTTCCAACGGGTCTCAAAGATGTCTCCATGTTTCCCAACTTGCTTGCCGAGTTGCTTCAGCGGGGCTACACCCGAGAAGACATAGAAAAAATTTGTTACAAAAATATTTTTAGAGTCTGGAAGGCAATGGAAGATTTTGCTTCTGCACAAAAATAAAAATCCCTTTCTTGATCGAAGCTCTGGGGACTAGGGGTGAAAAGGAATCAAGTCATTTTTAGGAAAAAAATTACCTCTTAAAGGATCACGTGCAGCTGTCAAAATTTCCGAAACACCCCTGATTTTCAGTGTTTTTCGGTCAAAATGACGGAAATGCAAGTTTGGATTTCATTTTGTGGAATTTTCACTGATCAACTATCCACACGTACAGCATGGACTTTAATCTGTTTACCAACAAATCTCAAGAAGCGATTCAGCGGGCGGCTGAGTTAGCCTCTGAAGCTAAGCATCCTTCCATAGAGCGAGTACATTTACTGAAAGGGATGATGCTGGAAGATGAAAATGTAATCCTGTTTCTATTCAAAAAATTGGGAATAGAAAAGAAAGCACTCGAATTGGCCTTGGATAAGGAATTGAAAAAACTCCCTCAAGTGAGTGGAGGCAATCAGCAGCCCTATTTATCCGCATCCGCCAATCAGGCCTTAGCCAAAGCCAAGGAGTATCTGAAGACTTTTGGAGATAGTTATGTGGCCATCGAGCACTTGCTCTTGGCAATTTTGGCTGGCAATGATGCCGTTGCCCAGATTTTGAAGCAACAGGGGATATTAGAAAAGCCCCTGATCGAAGCAATAAACCAACTTAGAAAAGGAAACAAAGTCACAGATCCCAATGCAGAAAGCAAGTACCAGGCCTTAGAGAAATATTCTAAAAACCTGAATGAACTTGCCAAAAAAGGAAAAATCGATCCGGTCATCGGACGAGACGAGGAAATAAGACGCGTGCTGCAGATCCTAGCACGGAGAACGAAAAACAACCCCATCCTGCTTGGTGAGCCTGGAGTGGGAAAGACGGCGATTGTAGAGGGACTGGCTCAGCGCATTGTGTCTGGGGATGTACCTGAAAATTTGAAATCCAAAACCCTAATCTCGCTGGATATGGGCCTTCTGGTAGCAGGAGCTAAGTACAAGGGGGAGTTTGAGGAGCGACTCAAATCGGTCATCAAGGAAGTAACCGATGCAGAAGGGGAGATTATCCTTTTTATAGACGAAATCCATACCTTGATAGGTGCAGGAGGAGGAGGGGAAGGAGCTATGGATGCGGCCAACTTGCTCAAGCCTGCCTTGGCCAGAGGGGAGCTTCATGCCATAGGGGCCACTACGCTCAAGGAGTACCAAAAATACATTGAAAAGGACAAGGCCTTGGAGCGACGCTTCCAGGTGGTCGTAGTGGATGAACCTGACGCGGCGGATGCCATTTCCATCTTGAGGGGAATCAAGGACAAGTACGAATTGCACCACGGGGTACGCATCAAGGACGATGCCGTGATCGCAGCGGTTGAACTTTCGCAGCGCTACATTACCGATCGCTTTTTGCCTGACAAGGCCATAGATTTGATGGATGAGGCAGCAGCCAAATTGAGGATGGAAATAGATTCCTTGCCTCAGGAATTGGATGAACTCAACCGCCGTATCATGCAATTGGAAATTGAGCGGGAGGCTATTCGAAGAGAAAACAACAAGGATAAAGAGGCTGTCTTGAGCAAGGATATTGCAGAGATATCTGCCAAAAGGCAATCGGTACGTGCCAAATGGGAAAGTGAAAAGGCGGTAATTGTAGGAATAAGACGAGAAAAAGAAGCCATAGAAAAATGGAAGCAAGAGGCTGAGCAAGCCGAAAGAGCAGGGGATTTTGGTAAGGTGGCGGAGATCAGATATGGAAAAATCGTGGAAACGGAGAAAGCCCTAGAGTCTTTCAAATCCCAATTGGCTGAAATGCAGGCGGGCTCTCCCTTGCTCAAAGAGGAAGTGGACCAGGAAGACATTGCTTCGGTGGTATCCAAATGGACTGGAATTCCATTAAGCAAGATGATACAATCGGAAAAAGAAAAGCTCTTGCATTTGGAAGAGGAATTAGGCAAAAGAGTGGCGGGGCAAAAAGAAGCCATAGCAGCCCTATCGGATGCCGTACGAAGAAGTCGAGCAGGTCTTCAGGATCCCAAACGTCCCATAGGAAGTTTTATTTTTATGGGAACTACAGGGGTAGGAAAAACCGAATTGGCCAAGGCCTTGGCAGAGTACCTCTTCAATGACGAAAATGCCATGGTTCGCATAGACATGTCGGAATATCAGGAAAGGCATACCGTCAGCCGATTGGTAGGGGCGCCTCCAGGGTATGTGGGCTACGAAGAAGGAGGGCAGTTGACCGAAGCCGTGCGCAGAAAGCCTTATGCGGTGGTGCTCTTGGATGAAATTGAGAAGGCCCACCCCGACGTATTCAATATTTTATTGCAGGTATTGGATGATGGAAGGTTGACCGACAACAAAGGACGTTTGGCCAATTTCAAAAATACCATCATCATCTTGACGACCAATCTAGGCTCTCATCTCATTCAGGAAAGATTTTCTGAAATGCAAGCATGGAATAAAGAAGAAATCCTTGAGCAAACCAAGCTTGAAGTTTTGGACTTACTCAAAAAAACGGTAAGGCCTGAATTTCTGAATCGAATTGATGAAACCATTGTCTTTGAACCATTGACCAAACCTTTGATTCGAAAAATTGTAGATATCCAATGGAAGGAGATACAAAAACGCTTGGGAGAAGCGACCATCGAGATTGAAGCTACTTCGGAGGTCTTAGACTACTTGGCAGAGGTAGGATTTGATCCCAACTTTGGCGCTAGGCCCTTGAAGCGGACGCTACAGCGCTTGGTGCTCAACGAGCTTTCCAAACAAATTCTCTCTGGCTACATCAAAAACGATGCAGCGGTGCTGGTAGACCTTGATGCGGATCATCAGATTTATTTTAAAAACATCGATGAGAAGGTGATGGTTTAATCCTTAAGTAGCTCAATGCCAATGAAACCTCCTGTCCAACTTTGGGCAGGAGGTTTTTGTTGTTATCTTCCTGTCCCATCTCTTTTAGGAGATGCAAAGTCCCTTATATGCCTAGTCCCATGCTGATTTCCGCCTCAGATACTCTTGAAATAATTTGGCCCAAACTATTGGAGGAACTCAAACAGGGTGTTGCCGAAGCTTCTCATCCCTTTCGTTACCTGACTTTGGCTACCCAAGGGCTTCATTTCCCTCAGGTCCGTACGGTAGTCCTTAGAGAAATTACATCAAGTCTGCAGCTGGTCGTATTTACTGACTACAGGTCTGGAAAAGTAAGCGAACTTGTAGAAAAACCGAGGGCAAGCCTACTTTTCTATCATCCCACAAAGAAAGTTCAGGTGCGAATCAAGGCCCTGGCTAGTGTGCATGCAGGTGATGAATTTGCTCAGGGATATTGGAGAAGCCTAGCAGCCCATAATCGAAAGGAATATACGTCTCTACTTGCTCCTGGAACTAAACTAAAGGGCCCGGAACAGGGGGCTACCTGGAATGAAAAAGATAATTTCTTTGCGGTGATCGCTTTTTCTCCCCTTACCATAGAAGTACTACAATTAACTAAGCAAGGGCATCTCCGTATACAATTTGATCAAGCTTCGGCATGGCAAGGGACTTGGCTGGCGCCGTAAGCAAAAAAAAAGCCCCGACACTTCGGGGCTTTTCGAGGATTTATACCTTCATGATGTCTGCTTCTTTTTTTGCAAAAAGCTCATCAATTTTTAAAGAGTAACTATCTGTAAATTTTTGAACCTGTATTTCTGCCTTTTTGATGGCATCCTCAGAAGCTCCCTCTTTTTGTAATTTTCTAATGGATTCGTTGGTGTCTTTTCTGACGGATCGAATCGATATTTTCCCAGTCTCACATTCCGATTTTGCATTTTTTACCAATTGTAGCCTGCGCTCCTCGGTCAATGCGGGGATAGTTAAAATGATGATTTCCCCATTATTCTGTGGTGCTAGGCCCAGGTCAGAGTTGATGATGGCTTTTTCAATATCTGAAATCAGACTTCGTTCAAAAGGCTTGATGGTGAGCGTCCGTGCATCAGGGGTAGTCACAGAAGAAACTTGCTGCAGGGGGGTAGGGGTTCCGTAGTACATCACCATGACTCCGTCGAGGAGGTTGGGCATGGCTTTACCTGCACGAATTTTCACCAATTCAGAAGCCGTATGGTCTACAGCTTTCTGCATGAGTTCTTTTGCTTCTTCTAAAAATAATTCAATTTCTTCCATGAGGGTATTGAGATTAAACGGTGATTAAGGTGCCAATTTTTTCTCCATTTACGAGCCTGGAGAGGTTGCCTTCGGCATTCATGTCAAATACAATGATGGGCAGGTTGTTTTCCTGGCATAAAGTGAATGCAGTCATATCCATGACATTTAAATTCTTCTCGTACACTTCGGTAAAAGATATGTGCTGGTATTTGGTGGCATTGGCGTCTTTTTCGGGATCGGCCGTATACACCCCGTCCACCCTTGTGCCTTTGAGGACTACGTCAGACTCTATCTCAATCGCCCTAAGTGCAGCAGTAGAATCGGTGGTAAAATAAGGGTTCCCAATGCCCGCTCCAAAAATTACAATTCTTCCTTTTTCCAGGTGCCGAATGGCTCTTCTTCGGATGAATGGTTCGCACACACTTTCAATCTTTATACCTGACATGAGTCGGGTATAAAGTCCAATTTGCTCCAAGGCGCTTTGGAGTGCCATGGCATTAATCAGCGTAGCCAACATGCCCATATAATCTCCTTGTACACGGTCTATGCCTGATTTTTCTGCCTGCACCCCGCGAAAAATATTACCTCCTCCAATAACGATGGCGATTTCTACTCCTAGATCCTTTACCTTTTTGATCTCCTCGGCGTATTGTTGAAGGATGTTAGGATCAATTCCGTATTTTTTTTCTCCCATTAGGGACTCTCCACTGAGTTTGAGTAGAATTCGTTTGTATTTCATGGAATAGGAACGGGTTTAGAATACTGGTGATGTTTTTCTTCTGGACCGAAGGCGTGCAGCAGTAAAATCGGTAGTATAACTCACCGCAGGAGCCAAACAATCTGCCAAATATACTTGCTTCCTTTCTAGATTGTAAAAATGCCAAAAAAAATTGGGCTCTAGATTTTATTTTTCTTTGAAGGGAGAGGAGTCCGAAGATTTTTAAACCATGGAAAAAATTAAAATTGGATAAGCACCTGGTTTTTTTCCACGCTTTGCTTCAGAGAAACCAGCACCTGTTTTACCGTCCCGTCCCCAGGGGATTTAATTCCATTCTCCATCTTCATGGCTTCCAATATTAAAAGAAGGTCTCCTTTTTTTACCTTATCTCCTGGCTTCACCAACAGGTCCAAGATCAAACCTGGCATGGGTGCTTTCACTTCCTTGAGTTGGCCAAAACCTGAATTGTTGAAGCCCATTTGTGCCAAAATCAAGTCAAAGCGATCTTTTACCTTTAGGCTTGCCTTTTTATGTCCAAGCCGGATCTCTAAGGTTTTGGTTTCAGGATCTAAAGACAGCAATTCTGCTTCATAAGACTGATTGCCTCGGATAAGGTGAATCTTTCTATTCCCCACCCAGTGACAATCCCAATTCAAGTCCTCTTGGTTAATCGAGAGTCCTCGGGCGGTTTTTTCAATGCTGAACGTAGAATTTTGGAAAATAACTGAAAACATTCTTGTTAACTTGGCTACAGAATCAATGGCTTGGCCTATAGGTCTAATCTAATTTTCCCAAATATGAATCAAAAACTCAATTGTCCAAAGCAAAAAGGAAGTTCCTTTTTTCTTTACCTACTCCTAGGCCTTGCTTCCATCTATTTTCAAGCCTGCAAGTCCTCAGCAACAATGCCTTCGGATACTGCAATTACCGCAGAAGGTACAGCTGATGATCTTTTAGACCCTACTACCTTCTGGGCGGAAGAAGAAACACCCCCTTACCAGCCTAGTGCAACTCGAACCATGGATATCGTCCATATGGATTTAGACTTAAGGTTTGATTGGAAAGTCCAGCAGGTATTAGGGACAGCAAGACTGAAGATGACCCCCTTCTTTTCTCCACAAAAGACGGTGGTATTAGATGCCAAAGATTTTGAATTTGAAAGCGTGTATTTACTTCAAGGGGAAAAGAAAGAATTACTTTCTTACCGATACGACGAAAAGCAACTCACGTTATACTTCCCCAACGAAGTCAATCCCAAAGATACACTTACCGTAGAAGTCTCTTATACTGCCTTTCCTGAGCGCAATTCAGGAGAGGGGAGTGCGGCGATTACAGACACCAAGGGCCTGTACTTTATAGATCCTTTGGATACCCTTCCCTCCAAAGCTACCATGCTTTGGACTCAGGGGGAGACCGAACACAACAGCAAATGGTTTCCTACCCTAGATCGACCCAACGAACGATTTACTCATTCCATAAGCCTGACGGTCCCAGATACCATGGTCAGCATAAGCAACGGGAGATTGGTCAGGCAAGAGCCCAAGGAAAATGGAATGAGAACAGATTACTGGGAGATGAATTTGCCTCATGCTCCCTATTTGGTAGCTATCGCGGTTGGGAATTTTGGAAAAGTTGAGTCCTCGTACAAAAATATACCCTTGGCTTATTATGTGGAGAAAGGCTACGAGCCTGGAGCTGCAAAGGTATTTGAGCGTACTCCCCAGATGATGGCATACTTTGAATCTCTCTTGAAAACTCCATTTCCTTGGCCCAAGTACGACCAAATTGTTGTTAGAGATTACGTATCAGGGGCTATGGAAAATACCACTGCCTCCATTTTCATGGAGGAGCTGCTATTGGACGAAAGAGAGGCTTTGGATTCGGAATGGGATTATATTGTTGCTCATGAACTTTTTCATCAGTGGTTTGGGGATTTGGTTACAGCAGAATCTTGGTCCAACCTCACCTTGAACGAAGCTTTTGCCAATTATAGCGAGTACCTATGGACAGCCCATCAAGAAGGTCAGGACGATGCGGCAATGAAATTAATCACCGAAATGGAGGGCTATTTTTCTGAAGCTGAGTCAAAGCAAGTGGACCTGATTCGATTCAATTATGCAGATGCGGAAGATATGTTTGATGCCCATAGCTACAACAAGGGAGGGGTGGTCTTACACATGTTACGTCGTCATTTAGGGGATGAGGCATTTTTCAAAGGGCTGACCTTGTATTTGAATACCCATGCTTTTGGTTCGGTAGAGGCGCATGATCTCCGACTTGCCCTAGAAAAAGTAAGCGGCCAGGATTTGAATTGGTTTTTCAATCAGTGGTTTTTTGACAAAGGGCATCCCGAGCTAGATATTGAGGTGGATTATTCTCAGCCAGAAAACATTTTAGTCACCCTGACTCAAGTTCAGGACACCTACGAAGGCCCAGTATTTCAGTTACCCATACCCTTGAGTTGGTACCAGGAGGGAGAGCGATTTACTCGTACCTTTTTAATGAGCGAGGTTACTCAGCAATTGGCTTTGGAAAACCAAGTACCCATCGAGCAATTGTACATCGATGAGGGTCAAGAGTTCCTGGCTAAAAAAAGTCAAAGCTTCACTTCTGCCCAGTACCTGAGACAATATAAAGAGTCTCAGTTAGGTATTGCAAGGTACGAGGCCTTGGACAGTTTGGTTTCTCGATCTGCATCTGAGGAACTGAAGGAGATTTTGCCTTTGGCGATGAAGGATACCTTTTGGTCCATACGGGAGCGTGCCTTGAGAGTCCTTCAATCCGATATTTCGTGGAAAGATTCCCTTCCCGAATTAGAGGAGCAGGTATTTGCCCTAGGGGATCAGGATACTAAAAATGAAGTAAAGGCCGCCGCCATAGATGTTTTGACCGAATGGAATCCTGATGCTTACCAGAATGCTTTTCAGCGTTGGGTAAGGCATCCTTCGTACCTGGTAGCTGGGGCAGCACTCATGGGCTTGGCCTATGGAAAGGATCCTGCGATGCCCCTAGACTATATGGTCTCTTTTGAAAAGGAAACCAATTACCGCATGAGAGTGCCATTGGCGGAATACTACCTCATGAATAAAGTAAAAGGTAAAGGGGCTTGGTTTGACTCAGCTTTGAAATCCATGGAAGGAGTAGGACTATATTATTTTATGGGGTATTATACCTCCTATTTTTCTGAATTTCCTGAGGAAGGCAAAGCAGAAGCGGTCACGTTCCTTCTTGGTTTGCTCCGATCCCATTCCAAGGATTACGTTCGATTGGGAGCATTTCAGAGCTTGCTGTCTTTTACCGAAGAGCCTGGAGTATTGGAAAGTTTGGAAAAGGCTTCTGAGGTGGAGAAGTCTGAGGATCTTAAAAACTACTTTTCTTATTTCCTAGAAATGTTTGATGAAGAAAATTAATTCCTTGATTTTTAAAAGTTTGAACTAGTCTTGGCGAAAAAGTTTTCAAAAATCAACATCTGTCTTTGATACTTTAATAAAAGGCTATAGTTTTGCAGTCCGTTAAACTCACCTGGGTGCTATCTAGGTGAGTTTAATGCAGTTGGGGGAATACCAAAGCGGCCAACTGGGACGGACTGTAAATCCGTTGACGTATGTCTTCACAGGTTCGAATCCTGTTTCCCCCACTTTTTGCTTGATTGTAAATTTTTTTTTCTAATTTTGCAGGGCAAAAAATTAACCGGGTTTCCGGAGTAATAAGCGGGAGTAGCTCAGTTGGTAGAGCGGCAGCCTTCCAAGCTGCAGGTCGCGGGTTCGAGCCTCGTCTCCCGCTCTGTGCTTTTTTTAAAGTACACTGCGTAGTGAAAGCCGACGTAGCTCAGGGGTAGAGTACTTCCTTGGTAAGGAAGGGGTCACGGGTTCAATTCCCGTCGTTGGCTCAACACAGAAAAAATTTTATTAATTAAACTATATCTAAAACTAAAACTGAGGATTTTCAAGCATGGCAAAAGAAACATTCGACCGTTCCAAGCCGCACGTAAACATCGGTACGATTGGACACGTAGACCATGGTAAGACCACCTTGACTGCAGCCATCACTACCGTATTGGCAAAGAAGGGTCTTTCTGAATTGAGAGATTTCTCTTCTATCGACAACGCTCCAGAAGAGAAAGAAAGAGGTATCACCATCAACACCTCTCACGTGGAGTATCAAACTGAAAAGAGACACTACGCTCACGTAGACTGTCCTGGACACGCTGACTACGTGAAAAACATGGTAACTGGTGCAGCCCAGATGGACGGAGCTATCCTTGTGGTAGCTGCTACTGATGGACCTATGCCGCAAACAAGAGAGCACATCCTATTGGCTCGTCAGGTGGGTGTTCCTCAGCTAGTTGTCTTCTTGAACAAAGTAGACATGGTGGATGACCCTGAATTGTTGGAGCTTGTAGAGATGGAAGTTAGAGAACTTCTTTCTTTCTATGAGTTTGACGGAGACAATATCCCTGTAATCGCTGGTTCAGCACTTGGTGCATTGAACGGTGAAGAGAAGTGGGTACAAACCGTAATGCAATTGATGGATGCAGTAGATAGCTACATTCCATTACCTGAGCGTTTGATTGACAAGGATTTCTTGATGCCTGTCGAAGACGTATTCTCGATCACGGGTCGTGGTACTGTAGCTACTGGACGTATCGAGAGAGGAGTTATCAACTCTGGTGATCCTGTTGACATCATCGGTATGGGTGCAGAAGGCTTAAAGTCTACTGTAACTGGTGTGGAAATGTTCCGCAAAATTCTTGATAGAGGTGAAGCGGGGGACAACGTAGGTTTGTTGTTGAGAGGTATTGAAAAAGCACAAATCAAGCGCGGAATGATTATCTGCAAGCCTGGTTCTGTGAAGCCTCACGCACACTTCAAGGCTGAAGTTTACGTACTTTCAAAAGAAGAAGGTGGACGTCATACTCCATTTTTCAACAAGTACAGACCGCAGTTTTACTTGAGAACTACTGACGTAACGGGAGAGATCAAACTTCCTGCAAACGTAGAAATGGTGATGCCAGGTGATAACGTAACCATTGAGGTGAATTTATTGTCTGCAGTTGCTTTGGAAAAAGGATTGAGATTTGCGATTCGCGAAGGCGGTCGTACTGTAGGTGCCGGACAGGTGACCGAAATCCTAGACTAAGCATACACACTTAGCATATACAATGCGATCCCAAAGATTATTTTGGGGTCGCATTTGTTTCTAAAGACTTTATTCCTAATTTTGCGTTCCGTTTTGGAACGTTCGTGTTACACGGGCATAGTTCAATGGCAGAATAGCGGTCTCCAAAACCGTTGATGGGAGTTCGAATCTCTCTGCCCGTGCACTAAGAAAACAGACTATGAATCTTAAAAACTTTGTCCTCGAGTCATACGATGAAATGAAAAACAAGGTGACTTGGCCTAAGTATTCATTTCTTCAAAACAGTGCCATTTTGGTATTGGTAGCTTCCTTGATTTTTGCCCTGTTTATTGGAGGGGTGGATCTGGGCTTTGAGAATATCATGACATGGTTTTACGATTTATTCTAATTGAATTGCAGGATGGCTGAACATAAATGGTACGTACTTAGAGTTGTCGCCGGACAGGAGAAAAAAGCGAAGAACTACCTAGAAAATGAAATTTTCAGGCAGAAGATCAGCGAATTTATTCCTGAAGTGTTGATTCCCTCTGAGAAGGTATATGAAATGCGCAATGGCAAGAAGCGAGTGCGGGAAAGAAACTTTTTTCCCGGTTACGTTTTGGTCAATGCGGATTTGTCAAATGGTGAGGCCAATCACGTGATTACGAGTATCCCAGGTGTAATTGGTTTTCTTGGATCAAACCAGGGGGGAGCTTCCAAAACCCCTGAACCATTACGTCAATCCGAAGTCAACCGTATTTTAGGTAAGGTGGAGGAAATTGATGAGTTTGCCGAGAAGCAGGATACCCCATTTATAGTCGGAGAGGCCGTCAAAGTAATGGATGGTCCTTTCAGTGGGTTTACTGGGACAATTGAGGAGATTTTTGAGGAAAAGAAGAAGCTTAACGTTATGGTTAAGATTTTCGGCCGCAATACTCCTGTAGAGTTAAATTTTATACAAGTAGAAAAATAAGACTAAGCAATGGCTAAGGAAATCACTGGTTATGTAAAACTACAAGTGAAAGGTGGCCAGGCTAACCCGTCACCTCCAGTAGGTCCAGCTCTTGGTTCCAAGGGTCTGAACATCATGGAGTTCTGTAAGCAGTTTAATGCGCGTACCCAAGAAAAAATGGGAACCGTATTGCCCGTATTGATTACAGTATATTCTGACAAATCTTTTGACTTTGTAGTTAAGACTCCACCTGCAGCAAACCTGTTGTTGGAAGCTGCAAAAGTTAAGGGAGGTTCTGCGGAACCCAACAGAAAAAAGGTAGGATCTGTTACCTGGGATCAGGTACGAGTGATTGCCGAGACGAAAATGCCTGACCTCAATGCTTTCAAAGTAGAATCTGCCATGAAAATGGTAGCAGGTACCGCGCGTAGCATGGGTATCACAGTATCTGGGAAGGCTCCTTGGGAAGTATAACTAAACAACAATGGCTAAGTTAACAAAAAAGCAAAAAGAAGCTCTTTCTAAGTACGACCCAAGCCAAATGTACTCCCTGGAGGCTGCTTCTTCGTTGGTCAAGGAAATTACCACAACAAAATTTAATGCTTCTGTAGATGTGGACGTTCGATTGGGCGTTGATCCTCGTAAGGCAGATCAAATGGTAAGAGGGGTCGTTGCCCTTCCTCATGGTACAGGCAAAGCCACCAAAGTATTGGTGCTATGTACTCCTGACAAAAACGCAGAAGCCACCGAAGCAGGTGCAGATTACGTAGGTTTGGACGATTATATTGCCAAAATTGAAGGCGGATGGACGGATGTGGATGTGATCATCACCATGCCCAACGTCATGGCAAAAGTAGGTAGACTAGGTAGAGTATTGGGTCCAAGAGGCCTTATGCCCAATCCTAAGTCTGGAACGGTGACCTTAGAAGTAGGAAAGGCAGTTAAAGAGGTGAAGGCTGGAAAGATCGACTTTAAAGTGGATAAGTTCGGTATCATTCATGCAGGTGTAGGCAAAGTTTCTTTTTCCCCTCAGCAAATCGAGGACAATGTAAAAGAGCTTATCCTAACCATCTCTAAGCTAAAGCCTTCATCTTCAAAAGGTACATATTTTAAAAGCATCCATTTATCCAGCACGATGTCCCCTGGGATTTCGATAGACAAGGGTAGCATTCAAGGAATTTAATCATGACTAGAGACGAGAAAAAAGTTATTATCGACAGTCTGACGGAGAAATTGAAAGAAAATCCTTTCTTCTATATCACAGACGCATCTGGCTTCACGGTGGCAGAAGTAAACGCATTCAGAAGAACTTGTTTTGAAAAAGGGGTAGAGTACAAAGTGTACAAAAACACCCTTATTGCCAAGGCTCTTGAGAATTTGGATGCAGATTACTCCAAACTTGTGGAAGGAGCTTTAAAAGGGTTTTCTGGTATCTTATTTTCAAAAGAAACCAGTAACCTACCAGCAAAAGTATTGCTGGATTTTAGAAAAAAACAAGGCGGAAAAGACAATAGACCACTTTTCAAGGGTGCAGGGATTGACTCAGATGTATTTTTAGGAGAAGACAACCTAAAAGTATTGTCAAGCCTCAAATCCAAGGGAGAATTGCTCGGAGAGCTTATCGGTTTGCTACAGTCTCCTGCCAAAAACCTCGTTTCAGCTTTGCAATCAGGTCAAAACAACCTTACTGGTGTTCTCAAGACCTTGGGAGATCGAAACGAAAACTAATCTTATCAAAAATCATTCAAAAACAATTAACTAATTAATACAATGGCAAATCTTACACAACTTGCAGAACAGTTGGTAAACTTGACTGTAAAAGAAGTAAAGGAATTGACAGACATCCTTAAGGATCAGTACGGCATTGAGCCTGCTGCAGCTGGTGCTGTAGTAGTAGCTTCTTCAGGTGCTGGCGCTGGTGCTTCTGAAGGTGCTGCTGCAGAAGAGAAATCTACTTTTGACGTCGTGCTTAAAGCAGCTGGACCACAGAAACTTGCTGTCGTGAAATTGGTGAAGGACTTGACTGGTCTTGGCTTGAAAGAAGCTAAAGATCTTGTTGACGCTGCGCCAAAAGCAATCAAAGAAGGTATTGCAAAAGACCAAGCGGATGCACTGAAGAAGTCTCTTGAAGAGGCAGGTGCTGAAGTAGAGATCAAGTAATTTGCTTATCTCTGGCCTATTTAGGACAGAGATCGGCACGAAGACCTGACTGAAATAGTCAGGTCTTTTCCTGTTTATGCACAGGTTAAAAATTGCATTATTTTAAGCGAAAATAGTAGCTTTCTAATAATTAATTTCACTTTAAACTATATACTACCTTGGCTATCAAGAATCAAACCGCAAGGAAAAGTTTCTCCTCCATTAAGGTGGTCAAAGACTATCCCGATTTTCTCGATATTCAGCTGCAGTCTTTTAAAGACTTTTTCCAGTTGGATACTCCTGCAGAAAAGCGTAGGGCAGACGGCTTATTTAAAGTTTTTGCTGAAAACTTTCCCATCAGTGATTCCAGAGAGAACTTCACATTGGAGTTTATCGATTACGCTGTAGATCCACCGAAATACAGCGTGGAAGAATGCATAGACCGTGGTCTGACCTATTCTGTTCCTCTCAAAGCAAAATTGAGATTGCTTTGCCACGATGAGGACAATGAAGATTTTGAAACCATTGAGCAAGAAGTGTTTCTTGGCAACCTCCCCTACATGACAGAGAAAGGATCTTTTGTCATCAATGGTGCCGAGAGGGTCATTGTATCCCAGCTTCACAGATCTCCTGGAGTATTCTTTGCCCAAAGCAAGCATACCAATGGAACCAAACTGTATTCTGCTCGAATCATTCCTTTCAAGGGTTCTTGGATCGAATTTGCAACCGACATCAATAATGTGATGTATGCTTACATCGATCGCAAAAAGAAATTCCCCGTTACCACACTCCTAAGAGCTATTGGTTTTGGCTCTGACAAAGACATCCTAGACTTGTTTGGTCTTTCTGAAGAAATTCCAGCCACCAAGGGTTCTTTGAAGAAAGCAGCAGGAAGAAAACTGGCTGCAAGGGTTTTGAGAACTTGGGTAGAAGACTTTGTGGATGAGGATACCGGAGAGGTAGTGTCCATAGATCGAAACGAAATTTTGTTGGAAAGAGATACTATCCTTACCGATGAGGATATAGAGATGATCGTAGAGTCCGGATCCAAGTCTATCATTCTTCACAGAGAGGATGTGAACGTGGCCGACTTTTCTATCATTTACAATACCCTACAAAAAGATAATTCTAACTCAGAAAAAGAGGCGGTAGAAGTCATCTACCGTCAGTTGAGAAATACAGAAGCTCCCGACGAAGCTACAGCTCGAGAAGTAATTCAAAGTTTGTTTTTCTCAGACAAACGCTACGACTTGGGTGAAGTAGGACGGTACAGAATCAATAAAAAATTGGGTCTAGAAATAGAACCAGACAAGATTGTATTGACCAAGGAGGATATCATCTCTATCGTGAAGTATTTGATCGGATTGATCAATTCCAAAGCTGTAGTGGATGATATCGATCACCTTTCCAATAGAAGGGTTCGTACAGTTGGGGAACAACTTTACAGCCAATTTGGGGTAGGTTTGGCGAGAATGGCTAGAACCATTCGCGAACGAATGAACGTGCGTGACAACGAGGATTTCAAACCCGTTGACCTAATCAACGCCCGTACCCTATCTTCTGTCATCAATTCCTTCTTCGGAACCAACCAGTTGTCTCAGTTTATGGATCAGACCAACCCTCTGGCTGAATTGACTCATAAAAGAAGACTGTCCGCTTTGGGTCCAGGTGGACTTTCCAGAGAAAGAGCTGGATTTGAGGTTCGTGACGTACACTATACCCACTACGGAAGATTGTGTACTATCGAAACTCCAGAAGGACCAAATATCGGTTTGATTTCTTCGCTTTGCGTGCACGCCAAAGTAAATGCCATGGGATTCCTAGAGACTCCGTACCGAAAGGTAGACAATGGCAAGGTGAGCATGAAGGAAGACGATATCGTGTTTCTCACGGCAGAAGAAGAAGATAACAACAACATCGCTCAGGCCAATGCAGCTTTGGATGACAAGGGTCGCTTTGTTCAAGAAAAAGTAAAGGCTCGCTTTGAGGGGGACTTCCCTGTGCTAGAGCCTAGCGAAATTTCATACATGGATGTGGCTCCTAACCAAATCGTTTCGGTTGCTGCTTCCTTAATTCCTTTCTTGGAGCACGATGATGCAAACAGAGCCCTCATGGGATCCAACATGCAGCGCCAAGCCGTGCCGCTTTTGAAGCCAGAAGCACCTATTGTGGGTACTGGTTTGGAAAGCAAGGCTGCGATTGATTCAAGAGCGCTCTTGATTGCCGAAGCAGATGGAGTTGTAGAATACGTAGATGCCAAGAAAATTACCATCAAGTATGACCTAACTAAGGACGAGCTTTTGGTTAATTTTTCGGATGAGTATAGAACCTACGATTTGATCAAGTTTAGAAGAACTAACCAAGATACCACCATCAATTTGACTCCTTTGGTATTAAAAGGAGAGCGTGTCAAGCAGGGGCAGGTCTTGGTGGAAGGGTATTCTACCAATCAAGGAGAGTTGGCTTTAGGAAAAAATCTTAAGGTGGCCTACATGCCTTGGCAAGGATACAACTTCGAAGATGCGATCGTGATTTCGGAGCGCGTGGTAAGAGAAGATATTTTCACTTCCATACACGTGGAAGAATTCCAATTGGAAGTTAGGGACACCAAGCGAGGAGAAGAAGAACTTACCTCCGAAATACCTAACGTATCCGAAGAAGCGGTTAAGCATTTGGATGAAAATGGTATTATCCGAGTAGGTGCTGAAGTAAAAGAAGGAGATATCATTATCGGTAAAATCACTCCTAAAGGGGAAACCGATCCTACTCCTGAAGAAAAGTTGCTTCGTGCCATCTTTGGAGACAAGGCGGGAGACGTAAAAGATGCTTCTTTGAAAGCTTCTCCTTCGTTGAACGGGGTGGTCATTGAGACCAAATTATTCTCTAGACCTAAAAAGGATAAAGATAACCGTGCGAAATCAAAGGCAGAGGTAGAAAAGTTGAAAAGCAAATACGCCAAAGACTTGCTTGCCATTCGCGCGCGCATGATTGAGAAGATGGTGACCTTATTGGAAGGAAAAACTTCTCAAGGAGTGAAGCACAAATTTGGGGACGAGATCCTAAGCAAAGGGGTGAAGTTTACGGCCAAAAACATTGAAAGTAACCTTTTCCCAGCGAAGAATCCGTACCGAGACGAGTCTAATTACAACGTACCTGAAGAAGCTAACTTGATTTCAGATATCGTCCTTGACGATTGGACTGAGGATAGCTATACCAATAGCTTGATCGTGAAATTGGTGAAGAATTATACCAATTCTAGAAATGAAATTTCTGGACGATTCAAGAGAGATCGTTTCACTCTAGAAGTTGGAGACGAATTGCCTGCAGGCATCGTTCAACTTGCCAAAGTCTACATCGCCAAGAAGCGCAAGCTGAAGGTAGGTGATAAGATGGCAGGTCGTCACGGAAACAAAGGTATTGTGGCTCGAATCGTAAGAGACGAAGACATGCCTTTCCTAGAAGATGGAACTCCTATGGATATCGTGTTGAACCCTCTAGGGGTGCCTTCTCGAATGAACATTGGACAGATCTTTGAAACCGTTCTGGCTTGGGCAGGTCAAAAGCTTGGAAAGAAATATGCCACCCCAATCTTCGATGGAGCATCTCTAGAAGAGGTTTCCACGGAGTTAGCTGCGGCTGGACTTCCTGCTTTTGGTAGAACTTACCTCTACGATGGATTGAGTGGCAACCGTTTTGACCAGCCTGTGACTGTAGGAATTACTTACATGCTGAAACTGGGTCACTTGGTAGACGATAAGATGCACGCCCGTTCTATTGGACCGTACTCTTTGATCACACAGCAGCCGCTAGGTGGAAAAGCACAATTTGGTGGTCAGCGATTTGGGGAAATGGAAGTGTGGGCTCTCGAGGCTTTTGGTGCTTCCCATGTCCTTCAAGAGATCTTGACAGTGAAGTCTGATGACGTCATCGGTAGAGCAAAAGCATACGAAGCAATTGTGAAGGGTGAAAACCTTCCCAAACCTAACATCCCAGAATCTTTCAATGTATTGGTTCACGAGTTGAGAGGATTGGCTCTTGAAATTACCTTAGATTAATTTGGCTCATGGGGCGGGCGACCGTCCTTAACATATCTCAAAAAACTATGTCGTTTAGAAAAAATAAAAAACTCAACAACGATTTCTCCAGAGTTACCATCAGCTTGGCCTCTCCAGAATCTATTTTGGACAGCTCCAACGGGGAGGTAACCCAGCCAGAGACCATCAATTACAGAACGTACAAGCCCGAAATGGGTGGCTTGTTTTGCGAGCGAATTTTCGGTCCGGTTAAAGATTGGGAATGTCATTGTGGAAAGTACAAGCGCATTAGATATAAAGGAATTATCTGCGACCGTTGCGGGGTAGAAGTGACCGAAAAGAAAGTTCGCCGAGAGCGCATGGGACACATCGAATTGGTGGTTCCTGTAGCGCATATCTGGTACTTTAAGTCCTTGCCCAACAAAATCGGATACCTTCTTGGACTACCTACTAAAAAGCTAGATCAAATTGTTTATTACGAGCGGTATGTGGTTGTGCAAGCAGGGGTGAAAGAGGAAGAAGGTGTGCAATACCTGGATTTCTTGACAGAAGACGAGTACCTGGACATCATGGACAAGCTTCCAAAGGAAAACCACCTTTTGGACGATGCCGATCCCAACAAGTTTATTGCTAAAATGGGTGCTGAGGCACTTGAAATGTTGCTTGCTCGTTTGGACTTGGACGAACTTTCCTATTCCCTACGTCACCAAGCCGCTACGGATACTTCACAGCAGCGTAAAGCAGAAGCCTTGAAGCGTCTAAAGGTCGTAGAAGCCTTCCGTGAAGCCAGAACTCGCATTGAAAACCGTCCGGAATGGATGGTGGTGCGCATGGTTCCTGTCATCCCGCCAGAATTGAGACCTTTGGTGCCTTTGGACGGAGGTCGCTTTGCAACATCGGATTTGAATGACCTCTACCGCAGAGTAATTATTCGAAACAACCGATTGAAGCGATTGATCGATATCAAAGCGCCTGAGGTGATTTTGAGAAACGAAAAGCGAATGCTGCAGGAAGCGGTAGACTCGCTATTCGACAATTCTAGAAAAGTAAATGCGGTAAGATCCGACGGTAACCGTGCCTTGAAATCCCTTTCAGACATGTTGAAAGGTAAGCAGGGTAGATTCCGTCAAAACTTGCTCGGCAAGCGTGTGGATTACTCCGGCCGATCCGTGATAGTGGTAGGTCCTGAATTGAAGCTTCACGAGTGTGGTCTTCCTAAAAATATGGCGGCCGAGCTTTTCAAACCGTTCATCATCCGAAAGTTGATCGAAAGAGGAATTGTAAAGACCGTGAAGTCTGCCAAGAAAATTGTGGATCGCAAGGATCCAGTGGTTTGGGATATTTTGGAAAACGTATTGAAAGGACACCCAGTGCTCCTCAACCGTGCTCCAACACTCCACCGATTGGGTATCCAGGCGTTCCAGCCGAAGTTGATCGAAGGAAAAGCGATACAGTTGCACCCCTTGGTGTGTACTGCATTTAATGCTGACTTTGACGGTGACCAGATGGCGGTACACGTACCACTAGGTCATGAGGCGATCTTGGAAGCATCCACCTTGATGCTTTCTGCGCACAATATCCTCAATCCGGCTAACGGAGCTCCTATCACTGTACCTTCCCAAGACATGGTTTTGGGTCTGTACTACGTTACCAAAGGAAAAAAATCTACTCCTCAGGAACCGGTGTTGGGTGAAGGCATGACCTTCTACAGCCAAGAGGAAGTAATCATTGCCATGAATGAAGGGCAGCTTTCCAAGCATGCCAACATCAAGTGTAAGGTGAAGGTGCGCACTGCTGCAGGCGAGATCAAAGAGCAAATCATCGAAACGGTGGCTGGTCGATTGATCTTCAACCAGTTTGTGCCTGAGGAAGTAGGCTATGTCAATGAACTATTGACCAAAAAGAAACTTCAGCAAATCATCGCTGAGGTCGTAAAGGTATGTGGCATTGCCCGTACCGCTCAATTCTTGGATGATATCAAGCAACTTGGTTTCCAAATGGCTTACCAAGGGGGATTGTCTATGGGATTGAATGACGTCATCATTCCTGAGGAAAAAGAGCCGATGATTGGCAAGGCCAAGGAGGAAGTAGACCAAGTATGGAACAACTACCTCATGGGTCTAATCACCGACAACGAACGTTACAACCAAGTGATTGACATTTGGACGAGAACCAACTCTCATCTTACCAACAATTTGATGAAGAAGATGGAAGAGGACAAGCAAGGATTCAATGCCATTTACATGATGATGCACTCTGGAGCCCGTGGTTCACGAGAGCAAATCCGTCAATTGGGTGGTATGAGAGGACTGATGGCCAAGCCTCAGAAAAACCTTCAAGGTTCTGTTGGAGAAATTATCGAAAACCCAATTCTCTCTAACTTCAAAGAAGGACTAGACGTATTGGAATACTTCATCTCTACCCACGGTGCCCGTAAGGGTCTTGCAGATACCGCCTTGAAAACTGCCGATGCGGGATATTTGACCCGTCGTCTAGTGGATGTTGCACAAGATATGATCATCACCGAGGAAGATTGCGGTACCTTGAGAGGTTTGGTGGTACAGGCCCTAAAAGACAACGACGAAATCGTAGAACCTTTATCTGAGCGTATTCTAGGCAGAGTGTCTGTGCACGATGTATACGATTTGGCTACAGACGAATTGATCGTACCCGCAGGCATTGAAATTACCGACGAAATCGCCAAGCGAGTGGATGAATCTTCCGTTGAAGAAGTTGAAATCAGGTCGGTATTGACTTGTGAAACCAAGCGTGGGGTATGCTCTAAGTGCTACGGACGTAACCTAGCCACTGGCAAAATGGTGCAAGCAGGAGAGTCGGTGGGAGTTATTGCCGCACAATCCATTGGCGAGCCAGGTACGCAATTGACCCTTAGAACCTTCCACGTAGGAGGTACAGCTTCCAACATGGCAGTAGATGCCAGCATCAATGCCAAGTTTGATGGGGTAGTGGAATTTGATGAAGAACTTCGATTCCTTGCCACCACCAATAGAGAAGGTGATGCAGTCACCGTGGTCATGGGACGCTCTGGAGAAATAAAAATTAACGAGGCCAAGTCAGGAAAGACCTTGGTGTCTAACCACGTGCCTTATGGAGCGATTTTGAACGTGAAAAACGGTCAGAAAATCACCAAAGGAGAATCTCTCTGTACATGGGATCCGTACAATGCCGTGATCTTATCCGAGTTTGATGGTACAGTGGAGTTTGAATCTGTGGTAGAAGGCATTACCTACAAAGAAGTAGCCGACGACCAGACCGGTTTCCGTGAAAAAGTAATTATTGAAACCAAGGATAGGGCCAAAAACCCAGCCATTATTGTCAATTACAAAGGAGATTCCAAGACCTACAATATCCCTGTTGGCGCGCATTTGGCGGTAGAATCAGGAGAGAAAGTAAAAGCTGGTCAGATCCTAGTAAAAATCCCTAGATCTGTTGGAAAAACTAGAGATATCACCGGTGGTCTGCCACGCGTTACGGAATTGTTTGAGGCTAGAAACCCATCCAACCCTGCCGTAGTTTCTGAAATCGATGGAGTAGTGACCTACGGAAGTGTGAAGCGTGGTAATCGTGAGATTATCATCGAATCCAAAGATGGAGTGGTCAAGAAATACATGGTTTCCTTGTCCAAGCACATCCTAGTTCAGGAAAATGACTTTATCCGCGCCGGAGAACCTTTGTCTGATGGAGCGATCACGCCAAGTGATATCCTTTCTATCAAAGGACCTACTGCGGTACAGGAATATCTAGTCAACGAGATTCAGGAAGTTTACCGTTTGCAAGGGGTAAAAATCAACGACAAACACATCGAAGTGATTGTATC
Organism: Bacteroidota bacterium; assembly: GCA_016866385.1. Classification (GTDB taxonomy): domain Bacteria; phylum Bacteroidota; class Bacteroidia; order Cytophagales; family Cyclobacteriaceae; genus Algoriphagus. Next base: position 46,171 of record VGMU01000008.1, on the reverse strand, counting down.
CCAAATGATGCAAAAGGTAGAGATCTTGGATCCAGGAAATACCAGCTTCTTGCAGGGCCAAATCGTAGACAAGTGGGCTTTCCGTGAGGAGAACGACAATATCTTGGACAAGAAAATTGTCTTGGATGCAGGCGATTCCTCCAACTTAAAACCGGGCATGATCATTTCTGCTAGAAGATTGAGAGATGAAAATTCAAGCCTAAAGCGAAAAGACCTCAAGTTGGTACAGGTGATGGATGCGGAAACTGCGGTATCTGCACCTACCTTGCAAGGTATTACTGCGGCTTCCTTGGGTACAGAAAGCTTTATATCTGCGGCCTCCTTCCAGGAGACAACCAAAGTGCTCTCTGAGGCTGCCATTCGAGGCAAGCGAGATGAGCTTTTGGGACTAAAAGAAAACGTAATTGTAGGGCATTTGATTCCTGCCGGTACGGGTCAGCGTGGCTTCCAGAAATTGATCGTAGGGTCTAAGGACGAATACGAAAAACTTTCTGAAAACATGGAGAAGACCTCTTCCAAAACAAGCAGCGAAGTGATCGCTTAAATTGCATAATTATCTACTTAAAAAGGCCTGCAAGCAAAGCGTAGGCCTTTTTTTACTTTAAAAACCTATGGATAAAAATCAGCCACAAGACCAGCAAATCAACGTGGAATTGTCAGAAGAAATTGCCGAGGGGGTATATTCCAACTTGGCCATGATTGCACATTCCAATTCCGAATTTGTCATCGATTTTATTCGCTTAATGCCAGGGGTGCCCAAGGCCAAAGTAAAATCGCGCATCATCGTAACTCCCGATCATGCCAAGAGATTGCTTGGGGCATTGAAGGAAAACATAGAGAAATACGAAGCCTCCTTTGGAAAAATCAATCAAGGGGGAGGGGTTCCTTCCTTTCCTCTTTCCTTCGGAGCAGCAGGCGAAGCTTGATAAAAATATAAGTGCTTAATTTTGTTACTCTTATTACTTCTTGTACCTTTGCAGTCCAAAAATTAACAGTTTACAAACAAATAAAATTTTAAACAGGGAATGCCTACTATTCAACAACTAGTAAGAAAAGGTAGAAATACGCTGGAATTCAAATCAAAATCTAGGGCTTTGGACGCTTGTCCTCAGCGAAGAGGGGTTTGTACTAGGGTATATACCACCACCCCAAAAAAGCCTAACTCTGCAATGAGAAAGGTGGCTAGGGTGAGATTGACGAATGGAAAAGAAGTGAATGCCTACATTCCAGGAGAAGGCCACAATTTGCAAGAACACTCTATCGTATTGATCAGAGGGGGTCGTGTAAAGGATCTTCCAGGGGTAAGGTACCACATCATCCGAGGTGCATTGGATACTGCTGGGGTAAAAGACCGTAAGCAAGGTCGCTCCAAGTACGGTGCAAAAATGCCAAAGGCGGGCAAAGGTGCTGCATCTCCAGGCAAAAAGTAATTTAAACTACATTAAAAAGAAATGAGAAAAGCGAAACCAAAGAAGAGATATATTCTTCCTGATCCAAAGTTCAACGACACTTTGGTGACCAAGTTTGTAAACTGTCTGATGTTCGACGGGAAGAAGAGTATTGCTTACAACATTTTCTACGATGCAATTGCCAAAGTAGAATCTAAAGTAGGCGAGAATGGTCTTGAAGTTTGGAAAAAGGCGCTTAACAATATTGCTCCAACCGTTGAGGTGAAGAGTCGTAGAGTTGGTGGTGCTACGTTCCAGGTTCCTATGGAAGTCAGACCAGAGAGAAAAATGGCTTTAGGTATCAAATGGATGATACTCTATTCCCGTAAGCGAGGTGAAAAGACCATGATGGACCGTTTGGCAGGTGAGATCATCGCAGCAGCAAAAGGCGAAGGAGCCGCTGTGAAGAAAAAGGATGATACCCACAGAATGGCCGAGGCGAATAAAGCATTCTCCCACTTTAGATTTTAATTTAAATGGCTAGAGATTTAAAATTCACCCGAAATATTGGAATTGCTGCGCACATTGATGCGGGCAAGACTACCACCACCGAGCGTATCCTGTATTACTCAGGTAAGTCCCACAAAATAGGAGAGGTACACGAAGGTGCAGCTACCATGGACTGGATGGCTCAAGAGCAAGAGCGTGGCATTACGATTACCTCTGCAGCTACCACGGTGTTTTGGAATTACAGAAGCAACCAGTACCAGATCAATATCATCGATACTCCTGGACACGTAGACTTTACGGTAGAAGTAAACCGTTCCTTGAGAATTTTGGATGGTCTTGTGTTCCTTTTCTCTGCGGTTGACGGGGTAGAGCCTCAGTCCGAGACCAACTGGAGACTTGCAGATAATTATAAAGTAGCACGTATCGGTTTCGTGAATAAAATGGATCGTGCAGGCGCTGATTTTTTGGCTGTATGTAAGCAGGTTAAGGAAATGCTAGGTTCTTTCGCAGTTCCTTTGCAATTGCCTATCGGCGCAGAAGAAAAATTTAGAGGAGTCGTTGATTTGATCAACAACCGAGCCATCATCTGGAACGAAGACGATATGGGAATGACCTTTAAGGAGGTTCCTATTCCGGACGACATGAAAGAGGAAGTTGCCCAATACAGGGAGCATCTTTTGGAGGCAGTTGCTGAATACGACGAGTCCTTGATGGAGAAGTTTTTTGATGATCCCAACTCGATCACTGAGGCTGAAATTTTGAAGGCCTTACGTGCAGCTACCATAGACATGAAAATTGTTCCTATGGTTTGCGGTTCTTCCTTTAAAAATAAGGGAGTTCAAACCATGTTGGACTTGGTGATGGAATTGCTTCCATCTCCTTTAGATAAGGACGACATCATCGGCCATTCCTTGGACGATGAGGACGAAGAAGTTCGAATCTCTCCTAAGGAGACCGAGCCCTTCACTGGATTGGCGTTTAAAATTGCAACTGACCCGTTTGTAGGTCGCCTATGTTTTGTGAGAGCCTACTCTGGGGTTTTGGAATCTGGATCCTACATTTTCAATAGCCGTTCTAGCAACAAGGAGCGTATTTCTAGGGTATTCCAAATGCATGCCAACAAGCAGAACCAAATCGAGCGCTTGGTAGCGGGAGATATTGGGGCTGTGGTAGGATTTAAGGATATCAAAACGGGAGATACTCTTTGCGACGAAAAGCGCAAGGTAGTATTGGAGTCCATGGTATTCCCTGAGCCGGTGATTGGTTATGCCATTGAGCCTAAGACTCAAGCAGATGTAGACAAGTTGGGTATGGCCATTGCCAAATTAGTGGAAGAAGATCCAACCCTTCAAGTAAATACGGATCAGGAAACAGGTCAGACCATTTTGAGAGGAATGGGAGAACTTCACCTTGAAATCATCATCGATCGATTGAAGAGAGAATTTAAGGTGGAAATCAACCAAGGTGCTCCTCAGGTGGCGTACAAAGAAGCCTTGTTTGGTTCGGTTGAACACAAAGAAGTGTACAAGAAGCAGACTGGTGGTAAGGGTAAATTTGCCGACATTGTTTTTGAATTAGGTCCTAAGGATCCAGATCCAGAGACGCATGAAATTAAGGCAGGTTTGGAATTTGTCAACGGCATCGTGGGTGGTGTGATTCCTAAAGAATTTATTCCGCCAATTCAGAAAGGATTCCAAGAGGCAATGAAAAATGGTCCTCTTGCTGGATATCCGATCGAATCTATGAAAGTTAGATTATTCCATGGTTCCTACCACGACGTCGATTCGGATGCTCTTTCTTTCGAATTGGCAGCTCGAATTGGTTTCAAGGAGGCAGCTAAGAAGTGTAGACCACAATTGCTTGAACCCATCATGTCTGTGGACGTGGTGACTCCAGATGAATATACGGGGCCTATTACAGGTGACTTAAACAGAAGAAGAGGCCTGATGAAAGGAATGGATACCAAGGGTACTTCTACCGTAGTAAAAGCAGCAGTTCCTTTGTCAGAATTGTTTGGTTACGTAACGGATTTGAGAACCATCACCTCAGGTAGAGCTACGGCATCCTTGACCTTCTCTCATTACGAGCCTGTTCCAAGTAACATTGCCGAAGCAGTCATTGCAAAAGTAAAAGGGGATAAAGCCTAATTGAAACGAACATGAATCAGAAAATCAGAATAAAATTGAAATCATACGATCACAGCCTGGTGGATAAGTCATCAGAGAAGATCGTGAAGGCAGTAAAAGCTACTGGCGCAGTTGTCGTTGGGCCTATTCCCTTGCCTACCAAGAAGGAAAAATTCACCGTATTGAAATCTCCTCACGTCAATAAAAAGGCTAGAGATCAGTACCAGCTTTGTACCTACAAGCGATTGGTAGATATCTATTCCAATTCTTCTAAAACGGTGGACGCTTTAATGAAAATTGAGCTTCCTAGTGGGGTGGATGTAGAAATCAAGGTGTGACAGGCCTTAGGCTTGGAACTTTCAAAAGACCTGTATGTGTACAGGTCTTTTTTTTTGAAATTCAACTCATTTTTAGGCTTAGTATCTCATGGTCCCAGCATTTTTTTTGGATTTGTTTGAAAATAGTAGGATTGGGATTTGCTGCCAAACATAATTTCAGTAACTTTGCAGTCCTTAAAAAGGAGCCGAGTGTGCATACACGAGGTAAGTATCAAAATATCTTGATTAAGATGTCTGGTATAATTGGAAAAAAAGTAGGTATGACTAGCATCTTCAGTGCCGATGGACGTAATGTCGCATGCACGCTAATTGAAGCTGGTCCTTGCGTAGTGACGCAAGTAAAAAACGTTGAAACAGACGGGTACAACGCAGTGCAGTTGGCATTCGGTGAGCGTAAGGAAAAAACTACGCCCAAGCCGCTTATTGGCCATTTCAAAAAGGCTGGTACGACGCCAAAGCAGAAGGTTGTTGAATTCCGAGACTTCGATGCTGAGTTAGCCGCTCAGTTGGAGCTTGGAAAAAGTGTAAGTGCATCAGATGTGTTCGGGGAAGGTGACTTCGTCGATGCTATAGGCACTTCTAAAGGTAAAGGATTCCAAGGAGTGGTAAAGCGCCATGGATTTGGGGGTGTGGGTGGACAAACTCACGGTCAGCACAACAGACAAAGACACCCAGGTTCAATCGGTGCCTGTTCTTGGCCTTCACGCGTATTTAAAGGCATGAGAATGGCCGGTAGAACGGGTGGAGATCGTGTAAAAGTTGCCAACCTACGGGTATTAAAGGTATATGCAGAGCAGAACCTGATTTTGGTGTCTGGTTCGGTACCTGGTCCAAAAAATTCATTCGTTATTCTAGAGAAGTAAGCCATGGAAATAGCAGTAATCAATCATAAAGGACAAGATACAGGTAGAAAGGTGACTCTTTCTGACGAAATTTTTGCGATCGAACCTAACGATAACGCAATTTACCTGGATGTGAAGCAATACCTTGCCAATCAAAGACAGGGTACTCACAAATCAAAAGAGCGAAACGAAGTAGCGGGTTCTACTAAGAAGATCAAGAAGCAAAAAGGTACCGGTGGTGCTCGTGCGGGATCTTTGAAGGCTCCCAACTTCCGTGGAGGAGGTAGAGTTTTTGGTCCAAGGCCAAGAGATTACTCCTTCAAACTGAATAAAAAGGTGAAGCAATTGGCGCGTAAATCTGCGCTTGCTTATAAGGTACAAGAAAATAGTTTGTTGGTTATGGAGGACGTCACTTTTGATGCGCCTAAAACCAAAAACTACATTGCCTTGCTCCATGGACTTTCTTTGACGGACAAAAAAACCTTGTTGGTTCTTTCTGAAGACAACAAAAACGTGTTTTTGTCTAGCCGAAATCTACCCAAGGCAAAGGTGGTGACCGTAGATGATGTAAATACTTACCAACTTCTCCATGCGGACCGCTTGGTACTGTGCGAAGGATCTGTAAGTAAGTTAGAAACCATTTTATCTAAATAAGACAATGGAAATTCTGAAACAGCCTTTGATCACAGAAAAAGTTTCTGCAGGTAACGAAAAGGGAGTATATGGATTTATCGTTGAAAAAACTGCCGATAAACTCCAAATCAAATCTTCTGTAGAAGCGAAATATGGGGTTCACGTGGTATCTGTGCGCACCATGCGTTATGCTGCCAAGCACAAGACCAGGTATACCAGCAACAGAGTCGTATCAGGCTTTACCAATTCCTTTAAAAAGGCAATTGTACAAGTAGCTGATGGGGAAGTAATTGATTTTTACGGAGAACTTTAATTGAATCAATACCATGGCAATTAAAAAATTAAAACCTGTAACTCCAGGAACCCGATTCAGAGTAGCTCCTGCGTTTGACGAGATTACCAAGTCAAGCCCAGAGAAATCTTTGCTCGCTCCTGTGAAAAAATCAGGTGGTAGAAATAATGAAGGCAAAATGACTGCGCGCTACATTGGTGGCGGTCATAAGAAAAGACTACGTTTGGTAGACTTTAAGAGAAACAAGTTTGGGGTACCTGCTACTGTAAAAGGTATAGAATACGATCCAAACCGTACAGCCCGTATTGCCCTACTGTATTATGCAGACGGTGCTAAGGCCTACATTATCGCTCCGGAAGGTTTGCAAGTGGGACAAACAGTGATTTCCGGTGAGCAGGTTGCTCCCGAAGTGGGCAACGCCATGCCTATGGCTAATATTCCAATGGGTACCATCGTACACAACGTGGAATTGAAGCCAGGTAAAGGTGGAGCATTGGCCAGAAGTGCCGGAGGATATGCACAGATTGTCGCTCGAGACGAGCGTTATGTGACCGTCAAACTCCCTTCTGGTGAAATGAGACTTATTCTTGGTGTTTGTATGGCTACTGTAGGTACTGTATCCAATGCTGACCACATGAACGTGGTTTTGGGTAAGGCCGGTCGTAAGCGTTGGTTGGGGGTTAGACCTCGTACCCGAGGCGTTGCGATGAACCCAGTAGATCACCCTATGGGTGGTGGGGAAGGACGCTCTTCAGGGGGTCACCCTAGATCACGCAAAGGACTTCTTGCCAAAGGTAAGAAGACCCGATCTCCCAAGAAGTATTCAAACAAGTTCATTATTAGCAAAAGATCTAAGTAAGTATGGCACGTTCATTAAAAAAAGGTCCTTATATCGAGCACCATTTGGTGAAGAAAGTAGATGTCATGAACGAATCGGGCAAGAAATCTGTGATCAAGACCTGGTCAAGACGGTCTATGATTTCTCCGGAATTCGTGGGACATACCTTCGCTGTGCATAATGGAAATAAGTTTATCCCTGTATTTGTTACCGACAACATGGTGGGTCACAAATTGGGTGAATTTGCTCCTACCCGAAACTTCCGTGGTCACGTTGCTAAAAAAGATAAAGGAAAGAAATAATCATGGAAGCACTAGCAAGATTAAAGAATGTTCCTACCTCTCCTCGTAAAATGCGCCTTGTCGCAGACTTGGTTAGAGGAAAGCGTGTGGGCCTAGCCCTTAGCGTATTGAAATTTACGCCCAACCATGGAGCGATACGATTGGAGAAGCTTCTCCTTTCTGCCGTAGCCAATTGGCAAGCTAAGAATCCTGATGTGAAGTTGGAGGATGCTGATCTCTACGTAAAGACCATTATGGTTGACGAGGGACGATCCTTGAAAAGACTTCGCACTGCGCCTCAAGGTCGCGGACACAGGATTAGAAAAAGATCCAATCATGTAACCCTGGTGATTGATTCCATCAGCACAGAAGAGGTTACCGCTGATGTAGCAGTTACTAACGAAAAGGCAAATTAAGAAAGACTATGGGACAAAAAATTAACCCAATAGGTTTTAGACTTGGTGTAATCAAGGGCTGGGACTCCAACTGGTATGGAGGAAAAGACTTTGCTGAAAAATTACACGAAGATCAACAAATCCGTAAGTACGTCCTTGCCAGAATACCCAAGGGAGGTATTGCCAAAGTAATCATTGAGCGCACGCTCAAGAGAATTACCTTGACTATCCATACCGCTAGACCTGGGGTAGTGATTGGTAAAGGAGGAGCCGAAGTAGAAAAGCTTAAGGAAGAGCTTAAAAAGATCACTAATAAGGATATTCAGATCAATATTTTTGAAATCAAGCGTCCTGAATTGGATGCCAAGTTGGTGGGAGAATCTATCGCTCAGCAACTTCAAGCAAGAATATCCTTTCGCCGTGCCATGAAGCAGGCGATTGCAGCGACCATGAGAGTGGGAGCTGAAGGGATTAAAGTAAAGCTTTCTGGACGTTTGGGAGGTGCCGAAATGGCGCGTTCTGAAATGTATAAGGAGGGAAGAATTCCATTGCACACCCTTAGAGCAGACATTGATTACGCTATTTCCGAAGCGCTTACCGTGTATGGAATCATTGGAATCAAGGTGTGGATCTTCAAAGGAGAAGTGTATGGGGTAAGAGATCTTTCTCCTAATCAAGGGGCGAGCAATGAGCCGAAAGGACAGCGAACGCCTGCGCCTAAAGGAAGAGAAAAAGACGGTCCTAAACGCAGAAAAAGAAATAGCTAATTTTCCCTTTCAAGAGAGAAATCATGTTACAGCCGAAAAGAACAAAATTTAGGAAAATGCACAAGGGCCGTGTCAAAGGCATTGCACAAAGAGGGCACGAGCTTTCTTTTGGCAACTTTGGCATTAAATCCCTTGAGCCAGGATGGATTACTTCTCGCCAGATCGAGGCAGCTCGTATTGCCATGACAAGAGCGATGAAGAGAGAAGGTCAGGTTTGGATCAGGATTTTCCCTGACAAGCCGATCACTAAAAAGCCCGCAGAGGTACGTATGGGTAAAGGTAAAGGTGCACCAGAGTATTGGGTGGCCGTTATCAAACCGGGTACTATCCTTTTCGAAGCTACAGGCGTGAGCCTGGAGACTGCTCATGAGGCATTGAGACTTGCGCAGCAGAAGCTACCCGTAAGTACACGATTTGTTGTAAGAAGAGACTACGCTGAATAATCAGGAACTATGAAAAACACTGAAATCAGATCACTTTCAGCAAGTGAAATCGCCGAGCGAATTACCGCTGAGCAGGGGAATCTAAGCAAACTTAAGTTTGCCCATTCGATTTCCCCAATTGAGAATCCTAATAGAATTAAGGAGTCAAAGCGTTTGATCGCAAGATTGAAGACGGCCTTGACTACCAAATAACTAGCTAACAGAAAAGAAAATGGCTACGATTGAGAGAAATCTTCGTAAAGAGAGAGTTGGTAAAGTCGTGAGCAACAAAATGGATAAGTCCATCACTGTGGCTGTAGAACGTAAGGTAAAGCACCCCATCTACGGCAAGTTTGTTGCGAAAACTACCAAATTCATGGTTCATGACGAGAAAAATGAATGTCACCCAGGTGATGTGGTGAAAATCAGTGAAACTCGTCCGCTGAGCAAAAATAAGCGATGGAGATTGGTTGAAATTATAGAAAAGGCTAAGTAATCATGATACAACAAGAATCCAGACTAAGCGTTGCGGATAATTCCGGTGCCAAAGAGGTATTGGTGATCCGCGTGTTGGGAGGAACAAAGAAGCGTTATGCTTCTATCGGTGATAAAGTAGTCGTGACTGTTAAGTCTGCCCTATCTTCCAGCAATATGAAAAAAGGTACCGTGTCTAAAGCGGTTATCGTAAGAACAAAAAAAGAAATTCGTCGTAAAGACGGTTCCTATATTCGATTTGAAGACAATGCCGCCGTGTTGTTAAACAACAACGATGAGCCTAGAGGGACCCGTATTTTTGGGCCAGTTGCTAGGGAACTCAGAGAGCGACAATTTATGAAAATCATTTCCTTGGCCCCTGAAGTACTTTAAATCATGGAAAGAAAATTCAACAAGCAGCCTAAGCTGCACATCAAAACCGGAGATACGGTACAAGTAATCTCCGGAGATGACAAAGGAAAAACCGGCAAGGTTCAATCCATTGATACGCAAAACAGAAGAGCCATCGTGGAAGGTCTCAACATGATCACCAAACACGTGAAGCCCACTGCAGCTAAGCCTCAAGGAGGCATTGAAAAAAAAGAAGCATCTATACATTTGAGCAACCTGATGTTGGTAGATCCTAAAACAGGAAATCCTACCCGTACAGGTAGAAAAATCGATGCTAAAGGAAAATTGGTAAGGTATTCAAAGAAAACTGGGGAGGTGATCAATGGCTAATCCAAGAAAAAAAGAAACCTACTTGAACGAAATCGTTCCTGCTTTGATGGAGAAGTTTCAATATTCTTCCATCATGCAAGTGCCAAAACTTACGAAGATTGTTCTGAATAAGGGAATTGGTGCTGCTGTGGCAGATAAGAAATTGGTAGACCAAGGCGTCGAGGAATTGTCCTTGATCACTGGACAACGTGCAGTGGCTACCAAATCTAAAATTGCGGTCTCCAACTTTAAGTTGAGAGAAAATATGCCTATCGGTGCAAAAGTTACCCTTAGAGGGGAGCGTATGTATGAATTCCTAGATAGATTGATGACCGTAGCCCTTCCACGGGTTCGTGATTTCAAGGGAATTTCCGACAAAGGTTTTGATGGCAGAGGTAACTATACCTTGGGTGTGACAGAGCAAATTATTTTCCCAGAAATTTCTATTGAGAAAGTAAATAAAATCTCTGGCATGGATATCACCTTCGTGACCACTGCCCACACAGATGAAGAAGCTTTAGCTTTGCTAAAAGCCTTCGGAATGCCATTCGCTACAAAAAATAATTAATACCATTATGGCAAAAGAGTCCATCAAAGCTCGCGAGAGAAAAAAACAAAGGCTGGTAGTTAAGTATGCCAAAAAAAGAGCCGAGCTGAAAGCTGCAGGAGATTATGAGGCACTTGACAAATTACCGAAAAATGCCTCTCCGGTAAGACTTCACAACCGTTGCAAGCTCACCGGTCGTCCTAAAGGATACATGAGAAAGTTCGGTATCAATAGGGTAACCTTCAGAGAAATGGCTTCTGCAGGTAAGATCCCAGGATTGACAAAGTCTAGCTGGTAAAACAACGACAGTAGTTTTTATTCTAAAAATCAATTCGTAACTTTGCACGCCCAATTTGGGCTGTGCTAGACTTTATTAAATATGACTGATCCAATAGCCGATTATCTAACCCGACTAAGGAATGCCATCAAGGCATCCCATAGAATCGTTGAGATACCTGCTTCTAACATCAAGAAGGAGATCACCAAAGTATTGCATGACAAGGGTTACATTCAAAACTATAAGTTTGAAGAAAATGGGCCTCAAGGTACCATCAAAATAGCCTTAAAGTTCAATCCTACTACCAAGCAAAATGCTATCGTGAGCCTGGAAAGAGTTAGTACTCCAGGTTTAAGAAAATATGTCAAGCACGACGAGCTTCCCCGAGTAATCAATGGTCTTGGGATAGCTATCGTTTCTACTTCTAAGGGAGTGATGACAGACAAAGAAGCCCGAACCGAAGGAATCGGAGGCGAAGTACTTTGCTACGTTTATTAATATACTATCATGTCTAGAATAGGTAAAAAACCAATACATGTACCCAGCGGTGTTACTGTAGACGTGACAGCTCACGGAACTGTCACTGTTAAAGGTCCTAAGGGTACCCTGGCTCAGGATGTGAATCCAGATATTCAGGTAAAAGTGGAGGGCGGCGAGATTGTTCTCACTAGGCCCACGGAGTCCAAAAGACATAAATCTATGCACGGCCTTTACAGAGCCTTGATCAACAATATGGTTGTTGGTGTCTCTCAAGGGTACAAGAAAGATTTGGAGTTGGTAGGTGTGGGATACAAGGCTTCTAATCAAGGCCAAGTGCTAGAGCTTAGCTTAGGCTACTCTCACAATATTTTCATGGCCCTTCCAAGTGAGATTTCCTTAAAAACAGATACTCCCAAGGGAAAAAATCCCATGATCACTCTAGAAGGAATTGACAAGGAATTGATTGGCCAAGTAGCAGCTAAGATCAAATCCCTACGTAAGGTTGAGCCTTACAAAGGAAAAGGGGTGCGTTTTATTGATGAAATTGTTAGACGTAAGGCTGGTAAAACTGCCAGTAAAAAATAAAAGGATATGGCATTTAATAAAAGTTCCAGAAGACTTAGAATCAAGCAGGGTATCCGCAGAAAAATTTTCGGTACCGATTCCAGACCTCGTCTGTCAGTATACAAAAGCAATACTGGCATTTATGCTCAATTGGTGGATGACCTTAAGGGACAAACACTCGCTCAAGCTTCTTCCAAAGAACTAGGAGCAAAGGCAAATACCACGGTAGCTGTTTCTAAAGAAGTAGGTAAAAAACTTGCTGAAAGAGCAGTGGCTAGTGGGCTTTCTGAAGTAGTCTTCGATCGTAACGGCTACTTGTATCATGGTAATGTAAGAGCTTTGGCAGAAGGAGCTCGAGAGGGAGGCCTTAAATTCTAATCGTTATGTCTCAAGTAAGAAGAAAGCCTATCAGGGCTACAGATACAGAATTGAAAGAAAAAGTAGTTGCTATCAACCGAGTAGCCAAAGTGGTAAAAGGAGGTAGAAGATTCTCTTTCTCGGCAATTGTGGTAGTAGGTGACGGCCAAGGTGTTGTTGGTTACGGGTTGGGTAAAGCCAACGAAGTTACCGATGCCATTACCAAAGGCATCGAAGATGCTAAAAAGAATTTGGTGAAAGTTCCCGTATTAAAAGGAACTATCCCTCATGAGCAAATTGGAAAATTCGGAGGAGGTCTGGTGTTGATCAAGCCCGCAGCTGCAGGTACGGGTGTAATTGCCGGTGGTGCGATGCGCGCAGTGCTTGAGTCTGCTGGAGTTACCGACGTATTGGCCAAATCCAAGGGCTCTTCCAACCCTCACAATGTGGTTAAAGCAACTATCGACGCCCTTGTGCAACTCAGAGATGCTATTTCCGTGTCTCAGCAGAGAGGAGTAAAAATGGCTAAAGTTTTTAACGGCTAAGCATTATGTCTAAGATTAGAATTACTCAAATAAAAAGTACGATCGATAGGCCTAAGAATCAGAAGGCCACCATTATTGCGCTTGGTTTAGGTCGTATCAGCAAAAGCGTGGAGGTTGAAAATACCCCGCAAATCGCTGGAATGGTAAATAAAGTGAATCACCTTGTAAAAGTGGAGGAAGTATAATCATGAAACTAAATACATTAACTCCCGCAGAAGGATCTACCAAAAACCGCAAAAGAATCGGTCGCGGTACCGGTTCGGGTAGAGGCGGAACCTCCACAAGAGGTCATAAAGGAGCAAAATCAAGATCTGGGTACAAATCAAAAATTGGATTTGAAGGGGGTCAGATGCCACTTCAGCGTCGTGTACCTAAGTTTGGTTTCAAGTCCTTGAATAAGGTAGAATACAAGCCTATCAATTTAAATACCTTGCAAAACCTTGCTACGGAATACAAACTCACTTCTATTACGCTAGAAACCTTGGTTTCTCATGGTTTTGCCTCCAAAAATGATAAAATTAAGGTTTTGGGTGGGGGAACGTTGACTTCCAAACTAGACGTAAGTGCTCACCAATTTTCTGCTACTGCTACCGCAGCTATAGAGAACTTGGGAGGAACTGTAACCAAGCTTTGATTAAGTAGATGAAAAAGTTTATTTCGACAGTTAAGAATATTTTCTCCATCGAAGACCTAAGGGTCAGGATCCTTAATACCGTAGGATTCCTGATCATCTTTAGGTTGGGGTCTTTCATTGTTCTTCCTGGAGTAGATCCTTCCAAACTTGGAAACGCTCCCGAAGGGATTTTTGGATTAATTGACACTTTCCTAGGAGGCGCTTTTAGCAATGCCTCTATCTTCGGCTTGGGAATTATGCCTTATATCTCTGCATCCATCGTGCTGCAGTTGCTTACTGTCGGAGTTCCTTATTTTCAAAAAATGCAAAAAGAAGGGGAATCTGGTAGAAAAAGAATCAACCAAATTACCCGTGTACTTACTATTGCGATTACCATTGCCCAAGGAATTGGATACGTCACTGCGACGATTCTACCTACCGGTGCGGTGATGATTGATACTTCTCTTTTCATGTTTAGCTCTCTGGTTTTGCTCGCAGCAGGCACTATGTTTTGCATGTGGTTGGGAGAGAAAATCACTGAAAAAGGCATAGGAAATGGTATTTCCATGCTGATTATGATAGGAATCATTTCCCGCTTCCCTGGAGCCTTGATTGCAGAAGGCTTGGAAAAGGGTTCTTCGGGCATGCTTTTATTGATCATTGAAGCGCTTGTTTTATTCTTCGTGGTCGTGGGAGTTATAGCTTTAACTGAGGCTACACGTCGTATTCCTGTACAATACGCCAAGCAAGTAGTAGGTGGAAAAGTATATGGTGGACAGCGTCAGTACATTCCTATCAAGGTCAATGCCTCTGGAGTTATGCCCATCATTTTCGCACAATCCTTGATGTTTGTTCCGGCCTTAATTGCTCAAATTTGGGCCGGAGAAAGTGATATTGCCAACTACATTGGCACGACATTCTCTGACTTTACTTCTTGGCAATACAACGTATTATTTGCTACCCTCATCATTGTCTTTACCTTTTTCTACACGGCCATTACAGTCAATCCAGAGCAAATTGCGGAAGACATGAAACGAAATGGGGGCTTTGTACCAGGTATCAAGCCTGGAGCGCCTACAGGAGAATTCATCGATGGCATCATATCCAAGATCACTCTTCCAGGTTCAATTCTTTTGTCAGCAGTGGCCATTCTTCCTGCACTTGCTATAGTTGCTGGAGTGGGTGGGGAGTTTGCACAGTTCTTTGGAGGTACTTCTTTGCTCATCATGGTGGGGGTCATCATGGACACCTTGCGACAGATTGAAAGTTATTTGTTGATGAGGCATTACGAAGGCATGATGAAAAGTGGTAACGTGAAGAATAATTCTTCCAATTACCAAGTAGCGTAAATATGATTCAATACAAGACTTCGGAAGAAGTTGAGAAAATAAAACAAAGTGCCGACATTCTTGGAAGAGCTCACGGAGAAATCGCCAAGTATGTCAAGAAAGGGGTAAAGACCTCCTTCTTAGATAAAATTGCTGAAGAGTATATTAGGGACCACGGAGCAGTACCTTCCTTTAAGGGCTACAACGGGTTTCCTAGCTCCCTCTGTATTTCTGTAAACGAAGTAGTAGTTCATGGATTTCCGAGCGAGTACGAATTGAAAGATGGCGATATAATCTCAGTAGATTGTGGAGTCTTTCACCAAGGTTTTCATAGCGATTCCGCTTATACATACCCCATAGGTGAAGTATCCCCTTCTGTCTTAGCCTTATTAAAAGCCACTAGAGATTCACTCTACTTAGGAATTGAAGCAGCCACATTTGGCAATCGTATAGGCGACATAGGCTATGCGATTCAGAAATTTGTAGAAGCCAAAGGCTATACCGTTGTCCGAGAATTGGTCGGTCATGGCTTGGGTCGAAAACTTCACGAATCTCCTGAAGTTCCTAATTACGGCAAGAAGGGCAGTGGCCCCTTGCTGAAGCAAGGTATGGTGATTGCCATTGAGCCCATGATCAATCTTGGTACACGTAATATTGTCCAAGAAAAAGACGGATGGACCATTCGAACAGCAGATCGAAAGCCTTCCGCCCATTATGAGCATACGGTAGCAATTTTTGAAGACAGAACAGAAGTTTTAACTACACATAAATACATAGAAGAGATACATAGATTCTAACATGGCCAAACAGACGTCAATAGAGCAAGATGGCACCATTACAGAAGCATTATCCAATGCGATGTTTAAGGTGGAACTTGAAAATGGACATCAATTGATTGCCCATATTTCTGGAAAAATGAGGATGAATTATATCAAAATCCTTCCAGGAGATAAAGTAAAACTAGAGTTGTCTCCCTATGATTTAACAAAAGGTAGAATTGTGTATCGATATAAATAAACTGAAATGTAATCGAGCAAGAGGAGTGATCCCTATGGATTCTTTCTTCTTCTGCGGGATTGCATTTGGCCGAAATTTAAAATAATAAGCAAATGAAAGTTAAGGCATCTATCAAAAAAAGAAGTGCTGAATGTAAGGTGATCCGAAGAAAAGGAAAGCTTTACGTCATCAACAAAAAAAATCCTAAGTATAAACAAAGACAAGGTTAATCATGGCTAGAATTGCAGGTGTAGACATACCAGACAATAAGCGTGGCGAAATCGGACTTACCTACATTTTCGGTATTGGTAGAAGTTCAGCCAGAGCTATCCTGAGCAAAGCAGGAATCTCCTTCGACAAAAAAGCCGGAGAGTGGAACGATGAAGAATCAACCGCGATCAGAACAATCATCTCTGAAGAGTTCAGAACAGAGGGTGCGTTGAAATCGGAGATTCAACTCAACATCAAGCGTCTGATGGATATCGGATGCTATAGAGGATTACGACACAGAAAAGGACTTCCTGTTCGTGGTCAGAGCACGAAAAACAATGCCAGAACAAGAAAGGGCAAGCGTAAGACCGTTGCCAACAAAAAGAAGGCAACTAAATAAAACCTGATTTAGATTATGGCTCAGAAAAGAAACGATAAAGCAAAAGGTAAAAAAAGAGTAGTGAAGGTAGAAGCAGTGGGCCAAGCTCACATCAAAGCTTCCTTCAACAACATCATCATCTCTATTACCAATATTTCAGGTCATGTCATCTCATGGGCTTCTGCCGGTAAGATGGGTTTCCGTGGATCTAAAAAGAATACTCCTTACGCTGCTCAAATGGCCGCACAAAATTGTGGGCAAGCAGCTTACGAACTTGGATTGAGAAAAATCGAAGTTTTCGTAAAAGGACCGGGCGCTGGTCGAGAGTCTGCGATCAGAACATTGCAAAATGTAGGTTTGGACATAACGACCATCATTGACGTTACTCCTATGCCTCACAACGGATGTCGTCCACCTAAGCGTAGAAGAGTTTAATTGTAAAAAAGCACTAGTATGGCAAGATATACAGGTCCAAAAGCTAAAATCTCCAGAAGATTTGGAGAAGCAATCGAAGGGCACAGCAAGGCACTTCAAAAGAAAAACTACCCTCCAGGCATGCACGGCAGAGGGAGAAGAAAGAAGCAGTCTGAATATGCTATTCAGCTTTCTGAAAAGCAGAAGGCAAAATACATCTATGGAGTGTTGGAAAGACAATTCGCGAAAATGTTTGACATCGCTTCTAGAAAATCAGGAATCACGGGTGAAAACCTTCTTCAGTTACTAGAGGCCAGATTAGACAATACCGTGTACCGATTGGGGATTTCCCCTACGCGTCGTGGTGCCCGTCAGCTGGTATCTCACAAACATATTTTGGTCAATGGAGAATTGGTTAATATTCCTTCTTATACCTTGAAGCCCGGAGACGTGGTTTCGGTAAGGGAACGTTCCAAATCTCTTGAAGCAATTACCAATAGCTTGGCAGGTAGAGGCACTCAGCGCTATTCCTGGCTAGAGTGGGACAATGCTTCCATGGCGGGTAAGTTCGTTACCGTACCGGGAAGAGACGATATCCCAGAGAATATTAAGGTTCAACTCATTGTCGAACTTTATTCTAAGTAATATTTCCCTATTTTCAGCTAAAACAGAACAAACGATATGTCCATATTAGCATTTCAAATGCCCGAAAAGGTGGTGATGGAAAAAGCCGATGATTTTCATGGCTTATTTACCTTCAAACCCCTTGAAAAAGGCTACGGAGTTACTATAGGTAACGCCCTAAGAAGAATTCTGCTTTCTTCCTTGGAGGGATACGCCATCACTTCCATCAAAGTTCCAGGAGTGGTGCATGAATTTTCCACCATAGAAAGAGTAGTCGAAGATGTGACTGACATTATCTTGAACCTGAAGCAAGTTCGATTCAAGAAAATTCACGATGCATTTGATGGGAAAATTTCTGTTGAAATTAAAAATCAGTCTGTTTTTACTGCAGGTGACATCGCAAAATTTACCTCCTCTTTCGAAGTCTTAAATCCGGAATTGGTAATTTGTCATATTGACTCCACCAAAAATTTCGAAATAGAGATAATTATCGAAAAAGGAAGAGGATACCTTCCTGCAGAGGAATCTAAGCCTAAAGAGCAAGTATTTGGTCAAATCGCAATAGACGCCATTTTTACCCCCATCAAAAACGTTAAGTATAGCGTTGAAAATACACGGGTAGAACAAAAGACTGACTTCGAAAAGCTTATTCTAGAAGTAACTACAGACGGATCTATCCATCCTGAGAAAGCCCTTCAAGAGTCTGCTAAAATCTTAATTCAGCACTTCATGCTATTCTCTGACCAAACTATGGTCTTGGATTCTTCTGGAATTGCTGAGCCAGAGCCAATCGATGAAGAGTTCCTTCACATGCGTAAGCTGCTCAAAACTTCTTTGGGAGACCTAGATCTTTCCGTTCGTGCCTTCAATTGCTTGAAAGCAGCGGATGTAAGAACCCTAGGAGATCTTGCAAAGCTTGAAATTTCAGACATGATGAAATTCAGAAACTTTGGTAAGAAGTCTTTGGCTGAATTGGAGCAATTGATCCAAGAAAAGGGTTTGACCTTTGGCATGGATATTTCTAAGTACAAACTTGATGAAGAATAATAACAATGAGACACGGTAAGAAAATAAACCACCTGGGTAGGACTGCTTCGCATAGAAAAGCTATGCTTTCCAACATGGCATCTTCCCTGATTCTTCATAAGCGTATTTCTACTACGCTTGCCAAGGCGAAAGAATTGAAAAAGTTTGTTGAACCTTTGGTGACTAGAGCCAAGGAAGACACCACCCACAATAGAAGAATTGCTTTCTCCTACCTGAAAAGTAAGGAGGCTATCAAGGAGCTTTTCGGTGAGGTAGTGGAAAAGGTAGGAACTCGACCAGGAGGTTACACCAGAATCATCAAGACAGGATTTCGTCTAGGAGATAATGCAGAAATGTGTATTATCGAATTAGTAGATTTCAACGAACTGATGTTGAAGGATGCCAAGCCTGCGAAAAAGACTACCAGAAGATCAAGAAGATCTTCAGGTACTACTCCAAGTACTCCTGCTGCCGTAACTGCCAAAGCAACTGCGGTGGAAGAGGCTCCAGTTGTAGCAGAAGAGGCTGTAGAAGAGGGGGTCATTCCTGTAGCTGAAGTTGTTGAGGAGGCGGAAACTCCGGTGGCAGAAGCCACCTCAGAGGAGTCAGAAGCACCTGATGCATCTGCAGAAGGGGAAACTGAAGAAAAATAAGTGGAAAGTAATTTCACATCAAAAGGATTGGACCAAGTTCAATCCTTTTTTTATGCCTTAGTCTCTCTTATGGCTTCCTAAGATTTATTACCTTTGCCCAATCGCCAAAATCATGATTAAAAAGAACGCTACTCTCCTTCTCGCTGATGGAACTGTTTTTTATGGATCACTCATAGGTGCTCCAGGCACCAATGGAGGTGAAATCTGCTTCAATACTGGAATGACTGGATACCAGGAGATTTATACAGATCCTTCCTACACAGGACAAATCGTAGTCACTTCTACCTCACACATTGGAAATTATGGTGTACATCCCGAAGAAGTAGAATCCAATCATCCTTGTGTTGCTGGAATTGTAGTCAATAGTTTCTCTGAGGTATTTTCCAGAATAGATGCTTCGGGTTCCCTGCAGGATTATTTGGTACAAGCTGGCATCACAGGTATCGCCGATATTGATACCCGAAAGCTGGTGCGACACCTGCGCGACAGAGGGGCCATGAATGCCATCATCAGCTCCGAATATGAGGGAGACCTAACAGGACTTGCTGCGGCCTTGGCCAAAGTACCAGACATGAATGGCTTAGAGCTTTCTTCTCAAGTCTGCACCCAAGAACCTTATTTTTTTGGCGAGGCCAATGTACCCATCAAAGTAGCTTGCCTCGATTTTGGGATCAAAAAGAATATTCTTCGAAATCTGGCAAGTAGAGGAGTATATTGTAAGGTATTTCCTGCTAAAACCAGTCTTCAGGAAATGGAAGAATGGAATCCAGACGGATATTTTCTATCCAATGGACCTGGTGATCCTGCTGTTATGGACTATGCTGTATCCACAGTTACTCAGATTTTAAGCACGGGAAAACCTGTTTTTGGCATTTGCTTGGGCCATCAGCTTCTTGCCGCATCGGTAGGAATTCCTACCTATAAAATGCACCACGGGCATCGCGGGCTCAATCACCCGATAAAAAATTTAACCTCAGGAAAAAGCGAAATCACGTCCCAAAATCATGGATTCAATGTGGTCCGCGAAGCGGCTGAGCAATGCGCTCAAGTGGAAATCACCCACGTACATTTGAATGATCATACGGTAGCAGGAATTCGCCTTAAAAATAAACCTGCTTTCTCTGTTCAATATCACCCAGAATCTTCTCCAGGACCGCACGATTCTCGCTACCTGTTTGACGATTTTGTTTCTTTGATGAATAAAAATTAATGCTAACAAACCTTTTAAATCATGACCTTGATTCAATCCATTCATGCAAGACAAATCCTAGACTCTAGAGGAAATCCTACCGTAGAAGTTGATGTAGTTACAGAAAATGGCGCTTTTGGTAGGGCAGCTGTCCCAAGCGGGGCCTCCACAGGAGTCAATGAAGCCGTAGAACTTCGAGATGGAGACAAATCCAAATACTTAGGCAAAGGAGTATTAAAGGCCGTTGCCAACGTCAATGAAATTATTGCCCCCGAGTTGGTCGGGATGGATGTTTTCGAACAAAATACCATCGACCAAATCATGATAGACTTGGATGGTACCTCTACCAAAAGCAAGCTTGGAGCAAATGCTATCCTAGGGGTGTCTCTGGCCGTAGCCAAGGCTGCAGCTATGGAATCTGGACAGCCACTTTACCGCTACATCGGTGGAGTAAATGCGAATACTCTTCCTGTACCGATGTTGAACATCATCAATGGGGGTTCCCATTCTGATGCTCCTATCGCTTTCCAAGAATTTATGGTTCGCCCGATTGGAGCAAGCAGTTTTTCCGAGGCCATTCGTTGGGGAGCGGAGATTTTCCATCACTTGAAAAAAATACTTCATGACAAGCACCTCAGCACTGCAGTAGGGGATGAAGGTGGATTTGCTCCTAATTTCTCTGGAGGAACAGAGGAGGCTTTGGCCTGCATTTTAGATGCAATCGCTAAGGCAGGATATACTCCTGGAAAAGAGGTTACCATTGCTTTGGATTGCGCGTCCTCAGAATTTTACAAGGATGGAAAATACGACTATTCTAAGTTTGAGGGTCCTACTGGGAAGATTCGAAGCCGTGAGGAACAAGTGGCCTATTTGGCTGAATTGACCGAAAAATATCCTATCGACTCTATTGAGGATGGCTGCGCCGAAGAAGATTGGACAGGCTGGGCCATGCTTACCGCTAAAATTGGATCCAAGATCCAATTGGTGGGAGACGATTTGTTTGTCACCAATGTAAAATTTTTGAAAAGAGGAATTGAAGAAAAATCTGCCAATTCTATTTTGGTGAAAGTAAATCAAATAGGTACCCTCACAGAAACCTTAAACGCCATCAGCATGGCGCAGCGAGCTGGATTTACCGCCGTAATGTCACACCGATCTGGAGAGACAGAAGATTCTACCATTGCCGATCTTGCCGTGGCAGTCAATTGCGGGCAGATCAAAACAGGTTCTGCATCCCGCTCCGATCGTATGGCAAAATACAACCAGCTGCTCCGCATAGAAGAGCAACTTGGTGATGCTGCTGTTTTTAATGGAAAATTGAAGTAATTGACAGTTCTCAATAAAATCAACAGTCCCGGAAATCCGGGACTGTCTTTTTTTGCATGATATTTGTATATTCGTTCGTATTATTTCCTTTCTATGGAGAAGTTCTTAAAATACGGTAGAAATTTTTACGTCTTGGCCTCCCTTTCTTTTTTGTTTTGGATGCTGTTTATTGATTCCAATAGTCTGACCAATCACTACCAGCTTACCAAGCAACTTTGGGATTTGGAGGATCAGAAAGTTTTTTATGTGGAGAAAAAGGCACACTTACTTCAGCAACAAAAAGAACTGATGGGCAATCCGGAGCTCTTAGAAAAATTTGCTCGAGAAAAGTACTTGATGAAAAAGCCTACCGAGGATCTTTATGTGGTGGTGGAAAAATAAAATATTTTTTCTGATTTTTTTAGGCATTACAGCCCTTCCCTTGTCATCTTTCGCGCAAAGAGAAATTGATCCTGAAGTCCCCTTTGTGCTAAAAGATAGGATGTACTATGGGGGCAATCTCGGACTGCAGTTTGGGACAGTTACCCTCATTGACATTTCCCCGCTTGCAGGGATCATGGTAAATGAGAAAGCTTCGACTGGGCTAGGGCTGACTTACCAATATTACGACGATTCCCGTTTTCAAGGTGCTGCTGGATCTTCTTACGGAGCTAGGGCATTTGCTCGGTACAATATATTGCCCAATATTTTTGCTTATTCCGAACTAGAATCGATCAATTGGAATGCCTATTCATATGCAAAGGATAGCTTTGAAAGAACATGGTCAGAATCTCTTTTTCTTGGAGCTGGATATTTTGCTCCCTTTGGCTCAAGAGGAGGTGCAAACTTCACTTTTTTGTATAATCTCAATTATTCCAATCTCAATTCCTATTACAATGAACCCTATGTTTTCCGCGTAGGGTTTGTCATGTAAGGGAGTGCTCAAATTTCTTCGTTTTTTAAGACGTAAAGAAAAGCTTCATTTTTTCTAGTCCCGTTTTTACTACATAATCAGCATCCATTTGGTAATAGCTTGGATTAAAAAGTTCTAGGGATAAAATGATTTCCCCTCCCTTGTCTCGTAAGCGATTTGCAAGTTCCTCCATAGGTGCACCCCCATCCCCAGGAAAGACCCTATCCTTGTCCTGTTGGCTGGTTCTAGGAATGTCTTTAGGGAAATCATTGAGATGAAATATGTCTATGGCTTGCCCATCTAGCAATTCTAATCCTTCAAATCCCGAACCCCCGCGAAATAAGTGGTAAACGTCCGCTAAAATTTTCGCATCTGCATCGTCCGCAGCTGCTGCCACGGCCATGGCTTGCGCCAAATGATAGAAAGCGGGAAATGCACCCCAAAATTCCAATTGGGGCATGACTCCAGTTTTCCTGCCTAATGTCAACAAGCGCTTGTATTTTTCTCCTGCTTGGAGCAAATCCAACGGGGCCTCCGCTCCAATCGCAGGTGCAGCGACTCGGGTACAGCCCAATTCTGCCAAGAGCCCCATTTCTTTTTCCATTTGCTCAAACCCCTGCTTACTCTTCGTCTCATCTTGTGCCAACCAAGTCGGAAATCCTATGCAATCTACCAGTTCTATCCCCGCATCTCGAATCCGCTTTTTGAGGGAAGCTATGCTATATCCCTCCTTTTGATAAGCCTCTATCTCCATCATCCAGGGTTCAATGCCGTCATATCCGGCTCTTGCCGCAAGGTCAATCATCTGAGGCAGGGATAACTTTTGGCCCCTGATGGTGCTGGTGTTTAAGGAAAATTTAAATTGCGTGTCCCTTTTTTTTATAGGATTTGCCTGAGCCAAGGGAATGGAGGTAACTGCCAGTGGAGCTACAGCAAGGGTTTTGAGAAACTGTCTTCTTAAGTGCATCGTAGTAGATTCTATTCCGTTTAACCTAGCCATTGACCATTTAAACATATTCTGAATAAATAAGAATTATAAGAATTTTCAATCGTATTTTTCAGTATGCGAAAAATACAATTTTTATTCTTTAGCACCTTCCTTTTTCTACCTGTCTTGGATTTTGCCCAGGTAGTTCGTGCTGATTTGCCCTACTTGAGTGCCTATAGAGAGGAGATTCCTTATTTTCAGGAACTCATCACTGGTGGGCAATATGCCGAGCCCTCCCTTTTCATCAAAGGTGACCCTTACCATATCTCTAGGCAATTTGAGAGAGGAACGCTCCGAATCAATGGCATTACTTATCCCGATGTTCCCTTGCTTTACGATAGTTACCAGGACCAGTTACTTACTTTTCATCCCATATTCAACCAGAAGATCTTGATCAAGCCTGAAAAAATAGATGGGTTTGTTCTTGGAAATGGAGACCACTTTCGTTTTTTCTCAGGAAATGAAAGCTACCCACACCATGGAAATGGGATCTATCAGGTGCTGGAAGAGAAAAAAACCATAGCGCTTTCCAAGCCCTACAAGACCACCAAAGCCCTTCGAGAAATCTCTAGGTTTCAAGAAGAATACCTCGAAAAAGTAGATTATTTTCTTTACCAGGAGGGGGGCTTCCATCCTATAAAAAAGGCCTCGGATGCCTATGTTGTTTTAGGCCTCGACCAAAAAATAGGGAAGAAAGAAGTGAAATCAAAAGGCTTGTCTTTCAAGAAATCACCCCCTGCCTTTTTGAAATTTATAGTATCCTATTCTAGCACAAAATAATGTCCCTTAAATACCACCGCATCCTTTTAGCTTTTTTCCTGGCTTTCATGGCCTGCTTCCCTGCTTTTGGACAGCAGGATAAAGAAGTTACTGGATTGTTCGCAGGTATTTCTTTCCAACGATTTGCCGAATTGATAGAGAAGGAAACCCCCTATAGATTTATTTACCATTCGGAGGATGTTTCACAATTGACCGTAAATCTTCAAGCGAATGGAGACAAATTAGAGGATGTCTTGGGAATTATTTTCTTAAAAACGGATCTGAATTTTTCCATTTCTGCTCAAAAAGAGGTGTATATTCTTAAAGGCGGAAAATTTCCTGTAGAATTCTTGCCTAATTATTTTCAAGCAAGCACCTCATCCGCTTTGAATAGCGCATCTCCTCAAGACGAATTCGTAAGAAATAGACGGTACGTGATTGGCAGGCCAGGTCTTGGTACCGAAGCTAAACTTTCTGGAGTAGTAAAAAGCTTGGAAAATAATCAAGCCATTGAAGGGGCCATCGTCTACGAAAAGGAGTCCATGCGACAAACCATCACCAATAAAGAAGGTGAGTTTGATCTGGTTTTGCCTAAAGGATACACGACCCTGTATATTCAAAACATAGGGGGATATACCGAGCAACGACTCTTGGATGTACTTGGGGATGCCGTTTTAGAACTTAATATAGGTGAGGGGATTTTTTCTCTTAGTGAGGTGGTGGTGCGCTCTGGGGCATTGACCAATGTCTCTCGTCCAGAAATGGGGGTACAGTCCCTATCGGTGCAAGAAATGAGAAGATTACCTGCAGTCATGGGGGAAGTAGATATCATCAAAGGACTTCTGACCATGCCAGGAGTAAATACTGCCGGGGAAGCTTCTGTTGGTTTCAATGTCCGTGGAGGTGCCGCCGATCAAAACCTCATCCTTCTGGACCAAAATACCTTGTTTAATCCCTCACACTTATTTGGATTTTTTTCAGCCATCAATTCAGATATGGTACAGGGAGTGGAACTGTACAAATCAGGTATCCCTTCAAACTTAGGAGGGAGGTTATCTTCCGTCTTGCAAGTAACTCCCAAAAAAGGGAGAACAGATAAAATCGGAGGATCTGGGGGGATTGGGCCCATGACGAGTCGCTTTAGCTTAGAAGGCCCCATAGGACAAAACACTACCTTTGTCCTGGGATCACGCTTGACGTATTCGGATTGGTTACTTGACTTTTTAGCAGATAAGATCGACTTAGGAGCTAGTAGGGCATCTTTTGGAGATTTTAATGGAACCGTCACCCATCAACTCGGGGAAAAAGATGCACTTCGAGTATCCGGGTACTACAGCAAAGATGAGTTTCAATTTGATCCAGATACCGTATACAGTTATTCCAATAAAAATGTAGCGATTTCTTGGACCCATTATTTTTCGGATGACTTGGAAGCGACCTTCTCTGTAGGGCAAGATGCCTATGCCTTTAACGTAGAAGGAGAAGACAATCCCCTGAATGCTTACCGCTATCAATTTGATCTCAAGCAGCAATTTCTTAAGGCAAATTTCCGACAAGAGAAAGGAGAAAAACACCTGTTGACCTATGGGGTACATGGCATTCGCTACCAACTCAATCCAGGTAGGCTACTGCCCTTTGGGGAATCAAGCGGGGTAATCCCCGACGAATTAGCACAAGAACATGCCATGGATTGGTCAATTTTCTTGGGAGATGAACTAGAGATCAACGAAAAATGGTCTCTTAGTGCGGGTTTGAGATACAACCTCTATACCTTCCTAGGCCCGCAAGTGCTCCCTATTTATGCGAAAGACGAACCCTATTTGAGTGAAAATATTACAGGAGAGCAAAATTACGATGCAGGTGAAAATGTGCAGACCTACCACGGGCCCGAGTTGCGGCTATCTGGGCGCTATGCGATTTCTAGAAATTCATCCATCAAAGCAGGGATTAATTCCATGAGACAAAACATCCATTTGCTGAGCAATTCCTCTGTAGTCACACCTACCGACACCTGGAAGTTGAGCGATTCTTTCTTGGCCCCTCAACTTGGAATTCAATATGCCCTAGGATATGTCACAAGTTCCCAACAAGGGGCGTTAGAGTTTTCGGCTGAACTCTACTACAGGACTATGGAGCGCTTGCTAGACTATCGCTCTGGAGCAAGTATTGTGCTCAACCAACGCATAGAACAAGACGTCTTGGTCACACAGGGAAAGGCCTATGGACTAGAGCTCTACATGAAAAAAACCAGAGGAAAACTCAACGGTTCCTTAGCGTATACCTGCAGTAGGTCCTTGTTGCAAACAGACCCTAGCGAGAGAAAAGAACAAATCAATGGTTCCAAGTGGTACCCCAGTAATTTTGACCAGCCACATAATGCCAACCTAGTCAGTAACCTAGAGCTGAGCAAGAGGCTCAATGTGACTCTAGCTGGCAAATACAGTACCGGAAGGCCAGTGACCTTACCTATAGCCAAATTTGACTATGCAGGATCAGAGCGCGTTTATTTCTCAGAACGAAATGCCTTCAGGGTGCCAGATTACTTTAGATTGGATTTTTCGGTGAATCTAGAAGGCAATCATAAGATTGCCAAATTGGCTCATGCTTCTTGGTCTTTTGGGATATACAATATCTTGGGAAGAGACAATGCCTACTCGGTGTACTATGTCCCTGAAGGAGGAAAGTTGAAAGGGTATCAATTGGCAATATTTGCCGAACCCATTCCCTTTATCACATATAATTTTAGATTTTGATGAGATACACTACACTCTTGGTGATTGCTCTCCTAGGAATCTTGATGGGTTGTCGAACACCCTATGACCCGGAGCTTCCTTCGACCGAACTTCGACTTCTGGTAGTAGAGGGGTATTTGGATACCGAAGGGCTAAAAAGTGAATTGAAGCTTAGCCGCATGGTACCCCTTTCTGCTACACAGACCATGCAGCCTGAATTGGGAGCCAAGGTTACCTTAAAAGGACCTGCTGGACAATCCTATTCTTTGCTGGAAAAAGGGGCAGGGGTCTATCTTTTTGAAAGCAACATTGATGAGAGTAAAATCTATACCTTGGAAATTGTGCTTAAATCTGGGGAGCGCTACCTTTCAAAAAGCTTAAAACCTATCATTACCCCTGAAATTCTTAGTTCAGGTTTTAAAAAGGATCAGGAAGGGGTAGAGGTTTTTGTGACTACTCAGGGTACCCCCAATGCAGATGATTTTTTGTGGACCTTTGAGGAGACGTGGATTTATAGACCTAGAATCAGGTCACCCTACATCTACGTGCCTGCATTGAAAGACGTCAGAGATAGAACAGAAGCTGAACAAAATGCCCTCTGCTTTAAAACCCAGCCCAGCCCAAATATTTTGTTGGAAACAAGCTCACGCTTCCAGGATCAATTGGTATTTCAACAGACCATAACAGAGATTCCCTTGGGCGACGAACGGATCATGGAACGTTACAGCATTTTGATTTCCCAAAAAGGCCTTTCTTCCGAAGATGTGCCTTTTTGGGAAGTTTTAAAAAAGAATACCGAGGATATTGGGTCCATATTTAGTCCACTTCCTTCTTTGATTGGAGGCAATATCTACAGCTTAGATGAAGGAAAAAATCCTGTAATTGGACAAGTAAGTTTGGGGATCATTCGCCAGAGAAGAATATTTATTGACCTTACAGAGGTAAGTCCTTGGAATTACCTAGATCCAAAATTCAACGATTGTGTCATAGGTGAAGAGGCAGTATTAAAAAAAGATTACCAAACGATTTTTGGGAGTGGGGCGGTATTGCCAGCAAGACCCCTGATGGTAGGAACAACCATCGTGGGGTACTATCCTTCCGCACGGAGATGTACCGACTGCACCTTGTATGCTTCCAAAATTAGACCTGCCTTTTGGGTAGACAAATAAGATGAAAACAAGAATAATCTTGGAACAAAAATTCTCCTGGGCTACCCTGATTTTTGGGTTCACTTTTCTTTTTGGTATCGTAAATTCATCTTTGGCTCAAGGGCAAAATTTGCCAAAGGAAAAGGTAAGTTTTCATACACCAAAAACCCTCTATTTCACAGGTGAAAAACTATGGTTTGATGCTGAGGTGGCTCTTGGCTCAGTCCCTTCCTCTTCTCAAATTCTTTATGCCGAATTGCTAGATAGAAATTCAAATTCTATAGCCCATATTAAAGTACCCATACGAGAAGGAAAATCAGTGAATTTTCTGTCCCTTTCCGACCAAATCCCTTCTGACCATTACCTCTTGCGGGTATATACCCGAATTAGTCCTCACCTGGATATGGATTTGGGCATGGCCCAACAGCTGGTTACCATCATCAATCCTCGTATACCTCCCAAATACGCTCAGCAAGCTGATCGTATCCCCTTGATTCCAGAAAAAGTATACAGCAAAGGAAGCCAAGTGCAATTTTCTTTGAATCCATCATCCGGGAAGCAGGTACTAGCATCTGGAATTTCTATCGCCAACCCTTTTTTGAATGAGGAACATAAACAGTGGACCTCCACTCAGCTCTATACATCCTTAAAAAGTGAACCTCTCTTGCCCGAACTATTTGGACATCAGATTCAGGCAAAGGTGACAAGTCTGGACACCACCTTGACTTATTTTCTTTCCGTACACGGAGAAAAAAGTGTGTTGTTTACAGATCATGCAGATGCTACAGGTAGGCTGGTATTTGACTTAGGAGGGATGCGGCATTGGGATCGTATTATTCTTCAATTGGAAAATGGTGAGGAAATGCAAGGCTTGGAGGTTCTCGCTCCGGTCATTCAAACAACCTTTAGGTCAGATTTTTCATTTCCAGAATTAGCTCTTAGTCAAGAGGATTTACCCCTGCTCCAACCTCTGCTAAAGGCTTCTCTCATCCAAACATATTACCTACAAGAAATCCAAAAAGATTCCTTACAAGTGGTTACTGGTTTTGTGGCTGACTATACCTACGATTTGGATGACTATACCCGATTTGAGGACATAGAAACCATCTTGAAAGAGTATGTACCAAGTGTTTCCGTACGTATTCGGGATAAAAAGAAAACCTTTCGCTTGCTCAATGAAGCAAATAAAAGTGTATTTGATGCCAAACCATTGATTTTGGTAGATGCCATGCCTGTCTTTGATTCAGACCTCTTGGCTTCCTTCAATCCCAAATTATTAAATACCTTGGAGATCCTCAATCGTGAATTTTACCTCAACGACCGGACCTATCCAGGAGTGATCAGCTTTAGCAGTTATTCCAATAATTTTGGTTTATTTCCTCTAGCCCCTGCTGCACGTTTTTTTGATTATCAGGGACTTCATCCCTGGATAGATCTCCCTAGCAAGCAGTTTACTTTACCTTCATCTCAGGATAGGATTCCCGATTGGAGAACGGTCTTGGCTTGGGAAAAAAAATCACCTGAGGTAAGCACACAACTTTCTCAATTGGAAGGGATATTTTTGTTTTGGCAAATGGTGGATGAAGGAGAAAAAGCAACTCTTCAACGAAGTTATTTCCAGGTGAAATAAAGCCCAGAGATTATTTTTTATGAGAAATAGGGATCCCCACTTTGCGTCCTAATCAGGAATCACAAACTCATACACTGTAGTACCTACCCGAGTGCGTATAAAATATTGGCTCAATTCAGCTCTATGACTGAGTTGGATTTCACCTTCGCTTGGCATGGGAGAAGAAATCACCAAGTTTCCACTGAGATCATAGAGATATCCCATCTTTTTTTCCAAATCCGTAACGGCAATGAGCTTGCGATCGGGCCCAAAATTAAAATACCCCACCCTGGCTTTTCCTCCAGAAATGGGTACAGTTAAAAGGCTTTTTTCTTGCTCTGAAAGGAATTGGATTTTATTGAATTGCTGCAAAAGAATCAAAAAAGAAGTTCCTTTTTGATCAGGCAAGTAAGTAAATCTATCGTCTCTATTGGTTTTTAAGAATTGAGATGTTTTCAGTGTCTCTCCAGAAAAAGTAATGGTGGATACCTCTCCTCCGTCGCTTATGGCATAAAGAGTTGGGGGAGTAGTAGATTTATTGATTACTAAGGGACTCCGAAGTTTTTCTTTCAGAACTACCGGAGATCCTGCTTGGATTTCCCCCCGTCTGTTAAACAAATGAATTTTCCCCGAACTACCGAGGGCAACCATGAAGTCCCCTTTACCAGAAACTCGCACATGAAAAGGAGGTCCAATACTTGTTTCTCCCAATGCCAAGGGATTCCATCCCTCCAAAGGCTTACCGCCTTTATCCAAAAGCCAAAGGGTTCCTTGTTCGGTAGAAATAAAGTAACGATACTCTCGGTTTTGATCGTAATCTAAAAGATTCAGGTGCGTTATTTTTTCTCCTTGAAGTTTAACAGGAAATCCAGGAAGGGATTCGCCTAGTCTGTCGATACCGTAGAGGTAATTGGCTGTGGCGACCAAAAGCTGAAGTTTGCCATTTTTATAAAAATCAATTTGAAAAGCTTCTGAAACTATCGGACCATCTAATACTTGATCAAAAACTTGTTCGCCTGCAGAATTGATTAGGTACAAGGTGTTGGAAAGATCTTGAAGGACGAGATCTTCACTCCCATCATTGAAATTTATAATAGCCTTGGGGCCATATCCTAGGAGTTTGGAAAAACTCACTTCTTTGGCAGGTATAAGATCGAAAGATTTTTTTTGCAAAGAGTCCCCTGGTGATTGAGCATTGTATCTCAAACTGAGGGAAGCTTCAGGGCCAAGGGTAGATTGGTTGATTCGAAAAGAAAGTGTAGTGAAGGATTGAAGCGCAGCGGCATATTTCTGCAAAAAAGTACTCCAAGTAGGATTAGTAAGTTGTGTCCAAGTGGGCCATAACTTATTTAAAAGAATGATTTTGCTATATCCTGAGCTAGGTAAAAGGAGCTTTTGATCTGGCCCAGGAGCTTTTTTGTCCCAAGTTTCTCCTTGAAAATGGTCATCCAAGAGTACTTTCATCCCAGCTGCAGAATTACTCATCAGGAGGATGTCTCCAATTCTGCTGATATAAGTCTGTTGAAATCCGGCAAATTTTCCATTAAAAAGGTGCGCAGGAAAGTTTTCTTCCGGGAAAAATAGAATTTCATTTTCTAAGTAGCTTTCTACGGGATTGAATTCGGTAGTATCTCGGTATTCCTGTAAGAAATTCCAAGCTTGGTCAATCTGGCTTGATTTAACAAGGAGGGCAAGATTTTCTTGCCCTCCTTCCAGAGGTTCTAAGCTCAATAAATACTGTTCTCCCGATAAATAATCAAAAAAACCTCTATCTATCAGCCGGGATTGAATTTCCCCACTTACGGTAGAGATAGGAACGAAGGCCGAATTTTTAAGTTTTTGGGTCTCGTAGCCATCCTTAAGGTTGATTTGGGTGATGGACAGGGATCTCGTAGAAATCAGGCTTTCAAAATCCGAAAGCTGTGCTTGTACCGAAGGCAAAAATTGAACTTCTTCTTGCCACTGCATGGGGCCTTTAAAAAGAAGCTGATTTTCTTCCAGATAAAGAGTAAGTGCAAGGTAATGATCAAAGGATTCGAGTTCTTGGATAGCCATGGTTTCCTGGGACTGGCTAACGCCTTTCAGTAATTTTGCTATGCCCTTGGAGGAAATAATCAAGCGGCCCAATCCAGAATCTTGACTTAGGGGATCAATTATTTTTTCGGAAAGCCGATTGGGACTGTCGCTTAGGTAAAATCGAATAGCCTCTTCTATGGCAAAAGAGGAGGAAGAAATTAACAAGACATTGTTTAGCGAGGTAATGCTCCATTGAATGCTATTGCTGGGGCCAATGACATCGATAATTTCTTGTTCACTGTAAGTTCGGGACTGCAGTCTAGAGGTCTTAGGAACTTTAGGCTTTAGGCTTTCCAAAAATTCCAAGGGCGATGCTGACCCAAAGTTGATGGTGTAAAGTAGGCTGAAATCATCTGTTCCCTCGGCATGATAGGAGATGGTGACGTGTTTATTCCTAAGGGTTTTCGAGACAAAGTCTTCTTCGCCAGATAGACTGTCCAAAGCAATCCAATGCTGTTGAAAAGTTTGGAATGCTGGAAATTGGGATAAACTAAGCCAAAGAGGATGACTTAGAACTTCCTTCCATGTTTGATCGGCCTGCTTGGTCTCAAAAACAAAAATTGCATCACTTGAGATAAGTTCCAGACTATTTATACTTCGGTTATAAGCATACTTTTGATATGCTTCGTAAGTTCCCCACGCCACGAGAGCTAGAAAAAGAAGAACCAAAAGACTTTTCCAAATTTTCACGAAGTAGGAAGGCTTAGGTGTAAAACCTAGAAAAAAGACCTAAGTGCTTCCTTCAGGAAGTTTCTTAGGTCTTATTGGGAAAAAGAGATTTTTAACTTTTCAATTGATCTAAAACGGTCATAACTTCTTTTACATGTCCTCTTGAAGTTTGTAAAAGCGCCATTTCTTCTGCATTCAGGTTAAGCTCAATCACTTGCTCTATACCATTTTTTCCTAATATCACAGGAACGCCAAGGTAGCAATCGTTTATTCCGTATTCCCCGTCCAGTTTGATACATACAGGAAATACCCTTCTTTGATTTTTCAAAATGGCTTCTACCATTTGAGCGGCAGCAGCTCCAGGAGCATACCAAGCAGAGGTCCCCATGAGCTTTACCAATTCTCCCCCTCCAAATTTGGTACGTTCGATGATTGTGTCCAATTTTTCTTTAGCTACTAGCTCTGTTACTGGAATTCCAGCTACGGTAGTGTATCTTGGCAAAGGCACCATGGTGTCTCCATGGCCCCCTAGGAGGATGGCTTGGATTTCTTTGCCTGAAACATTTAACTCTTCGGCCAAAAATGCTCTGTACCGAGCGGTATCCAAAATTCCTGCCATTCCCATTACTTTATTTCTTGGTAATCCTGAGGTCAAATGAGCTTGATAGGTCATGACATCCAAAGGATTAGATACCACTATGATGATGGCATTTGGAGAATACTTGATGATATTTTCTGTGACGGATTTTACGATTCCTGCATTCGTTTCAATCAAATCATCGCGGGTCATACCTGGTTTCCTAGGAAGACCAGAAGTGATTACTACCACTTCAGATTTGGCAGTTTTGCTGTAATCGTTGGTGCTACCTAAGGTACGGCTATCGTATTGATTGATAGGGGCTTTTTGCCAAATATCTAGGGCCTTACCTTCTGCAATGCCTTCTTTGATATCTACCAATACAATCTCTTCTGCTACTTCACGATACGCCAATACATCTGCACAGGTTGCGCCTACATTTCCTGCACCAACAACGGTTACTTTGCTCATGATATTTATTTTTTTTGGTTTGAAAGACCTTGAAATTTGGCCCTAAGTTACTAAGCTCTTGATAGGAATAGAAACTCTGAAAGGATTAGTTTGTTGATCCTTTTGAATTTTTTCTCCTATTCTACTTTAGTAGGGGAAAATTATTCGAACATTTGCCTTAAACTGAAAAATCCAAAGGATTCCCTGTAGGACCGAAAAAGCCGCTGGTTGTTTGTGTTGAAATACTCTGCCAATGCCGCCATCATCTTTGCCTTGATTTTTGGATTGCTATCAAATATTTCTTGGATAGCGAAATGTGGAATCACCAGCAATTCTGCTTCGTCCGATGTTACCAAGGCAGTGTAGGTACGTTTGGTATTTTCAAGTAGGGAGTTTTCTCCGAAAGCTTCCCCCCGCTTGAGTTGCATGATAGTCTCAAAGTTGTCACGCAGGTCAATGGTAAGATCGATCGTTCCTTTTCGAATTAAATAGAGTGCTTGGCTTGGATCTTTGCTAAAAAAAACCACCTCATCCCGTACATACTTTCTTTCGTGCATGGCAGGTAGAAATCGAGCCAACTCATGTTGTTTTAGGGTCTCAAAAAATTTAATGCCCTGCATGAAATCAAACATGCTCAATTCTTGAGGATCATAGTTTTTTGAAAAAGGATTTCTCATGATGTAGCGCTTTTGATATACAAGATTTTTAGGGTATTCGGGGTAATTTTAGCCCAGTCAGCAATTCTCATCCCCCATACCCAGGCTATTTTTTTTCCTGAAACTACAACTTTTACTTCCTTTTTTAGAGGAAGGGGTACTTTTTGATCAATTAAAAAATCCGAAATCTTTTTTTCAGATTGCATTCCTAAGGGAGTGAAGCGATCTCCTTCTTCCCAGTTTCTCACCACAAGCGGGTACTCCAAGGTATCAGCATCCAGCTGGGCATGGGAGGGATTAGGGTCCAAGGCCACCGCTTGAGTTTCCCATCCTAAATTATATTTTTTTGAAAAAATGGAAATAACTTCCATTCCATAAGAAATAGAAATTGGATCAAAATGGGGAGGGATAGCACTTAGGAAGAGCGCATTTCTGTCCAATCCTACTTGATGGCTCGAACTTAGGAATAGTCTGCCAGATTTGGGATCTTTCAGACTTTCGAAGATGCTTCTGGCCTGATCTGAATTAAATCCATAAGGCCGAAGCCAAAAATAGAGTAACGTGGCCGCTCCATTTACCTGCAAGAGGGCTTCATAAGGCAGAATGGAAAAATCATCAGCTTCCTCAACGTGTTGGATTTTCCAAAATTCAAAAAGAGATAAAAAAGCTTTTCCTGTATCTTTTAGGCGATCAAAGCTATGAAGTAAATTTTTTCTAGCATCCTGCTCTAAAGCATAAATGGCTGGTAATCCATCGTGGCGAAGTTTGTTTCTTTTGTAATCAGAAGAGGCATTGCTTCTATCCTCTCTCCAAGCATGGCCCTCTTGCTGCATGTACGCCTCTATTTCTTTTCTAGAAAAAATCAACAAGGGTCGAATGAGCCATCCTTTTCTATCGTTCATACCGGTGATGCCTTCTATGCCTGTGCCACGCAAGAGATGAAGAAAAATAGTTTCTAGTTGATCGTCTTGATGGTGAGCCAAAACAATTCCGCTCAAGGCTCTTGAAGAACGAATTTCTTCAAAAAAATGGTAGCGAATTTCCCTCGCCGCCATTTGGATGGAAATCCCTTTTTCGCTGGCATAGCTTTTGGTATCCGAAGAATGAACATGTACTTCAATCCCGTTTTTTACGCCCCAATTTCTCAAGAAAGCTTCATCTCCCAGGCTTTCTTCTCCCCTAAGTTGAAAATTAACATGGGCCAATTCGAAGGGAATCTTGGCTTTTAGGAGCAAATGTGCCAAAGCCATGCTGTCTAAGCCCCCACTACAGGCCAAAAGGTAGCGCTGGGTCGGTGTGAGCAAGCGTGCGGTTTGGATATGTGAGATAAAGGCATCGAACATTGTCCAAAAATAGCTTTTTCTACTAAATTTGCAGACCTTTCCTTCACGATGAAACTATCTTTTCCTCTAAGACTGATTTTTTTTGTAACCTTATTTGGTTTCAGTAGACTAGGAATTTCCCAGGAATCCTCCTTATTGGAGATCAAAAGTGCTGATCTTTTGATGGGTGCCAAGGGTTTTGAACGCCTATTAGGAAATGTGGAAATGAAGCACCAAAATTCCTTGATTTCCTGTGATTCGGCTTATTTTTTTAGAGAACAAAATCGGGCACAACTTTTTGGCACGGTAACCATAAGGGACGAAATAGATCCGATTACCACCACAAGTGCGTATGCAGAGTACGATGGAACTACCAAAGTGGCCAAGCTGAGAAATAGGGTGGTATTCACCAACGAATCCATAAAATTATTTACTGAACACTTGGATTATAATCGGGAGACCAATGTGGCATCCTATTTTAATGGGGGTAAAATGGTAGACTCTGTCAATGTGCTTACTAGTGAATTGGGGAGATATGAAATCAATGTAGAGAAAATTAGTTTTCAGCAACAAGTGGTTTTAGTGAATCCTGATTATACCCTTAAAACAGATGATTTAATTTATTTGACAATTCCCAAAACTGCCCAAACTCCAGGATTGACCAACATCGTTTCTAAGGAAGGCTATTTGTTGGATGCTCAAAAGGGGATTTATTATGATACCCAAAAGAAACAATTCAAATTTTTTGATGGGATAGTAGATACAGAAAAAAGCAGAGTAAAAGCAGATGAATTGTTTTACGATGAACCTGCTGCGTATTACGAAGGGAAAAAAGACCTCAGAATTTTTAATAAGGAGAGAAAATTAGAGGTATTTGGAGACGTGGGTACCTATTGGGAAAAGAAAAAATATAGCCAAGTATATGGCAATGCCTTAGTGAGAAAATACTTTCAACAAGACACCTTGTTGATGACCGCAGATACACTAATTTCTCTTGACAATGACCAAGATTCTGCCAACTACCTCTTGGCCTTTCACCAAGTAAAAATGGTAAAATCTGACTTGTCTGGAAAGGCAGATTCCCTGTTGTATACCTTTTCTGATTCTTCTATCCATCTTTTTAATGATCCCATTTTGTGGAATAGAAGCAGTCAAATTTCTGCGGATAGCATGGTTTTTTACATTAAAAACGAAACTTTAGATCGCGTTTTTATGAAAAATAAGTCATTTGCCATCATGTCTGATACCCTCTTGAATTTTAATCAGATGAAAGGAAGGAAGATGACTGGCTATTTTAAAGAGGGTCAACTCAGCAGGTTGATCATTGAGGGAAATGGAGAGTCCCTCTACTATGCTTTAGAAGGGGATACGCTAACCCAAGGAATAAATAGAATTTTGAGCGCTACCATTGCACTATCCTTTGAAGATGGATACATCAAAAAATCAAATTTTGGGATTAAGCCCGACGGTAAATTTACTCCTGTACAGGATATTGACGAAAAAATTAGCCGCTTGGAAGGATTTCGATGGAGGGAGGAGGAAAAGCCTGACCGAAAGGAGATAGATGCCTGGAGGAAGGTTGTTGAAATTGATTTTGGGCTAAAAAATTTGTTCAATGAGCCCGAAATAGAGTTAAACATGCCTTCGCAAAAAGAGCTTGATAGGGCGCTCAAAGGAAAATTAATTCCAAAAGGATAGTGAGTTTGAGAAAAAAGAGAGAATTTTTTAAAACTTAACAACAATTAACCCCTCTTTTTTTAGTAAAAGTATCACCTTTTGGGTAATTTTATCGTAAACAAGATAGCTTTAGCAGATTAAAACGAAGCTTATTGAAAAAAAGTATACATGATTACTAATTTACGTATTCTTGCTTGTGTCATGTTCATGTCACTCCCTTTGCTATCGGGAGCGCAGCAAGTACGTGTATTGAGTGATGTAGTTGATTTTTCTGGAAAAATAGGTTCCTCTCAGCGAAAAACTATTTTGCTCCACAATGAATCTTCGCAAACCAAAACCTACCTGCTTAAGAATATTATTGGAGGTATTGGGTCTTCCCAAAAAATGCGGCTATGTTTTGGAGATCAATGTTTTGATCCAAAAAAGGATTTGGCAAAAGTGAGTGTTAAATTGGCTCCAGGAGAAATTTACACCGATTTTTATCTTGAATTTGAGTTGGGAATTGCCGAGACGGTAGGGACCTTTGAATTGGTTTTTGTCAATGCAGATGCATTTCGAGAATCTTTTTTGGTAGAGGGCCGCTATGAAGTCACCGGTACTGCTAAGGGAGATTTTTTACACAAAGACATCAAAGTCAGTGAGATTTATCCTAACCCAAGCAACCGGGTAGCACAATTGGATTACACCCTTCTCAACCCAAAGGTTAAGTCAAAAATTACAGTTACTAGTTTTATAGGAAATCCTATTGCCGAATACGATCTTGACCCTACCCGAAATTCTTTGGTTATCAACGTTTCTGAATTTCAGCCTGGAGTCTATTTCTACACCTTGGTTGTTGACAATAAAAATGTAGTTACCAAGAAGCTTCAAGTGAAGAAGTGAGTTGTAGCCTACCTGGACTTTCCTTTGAATACTTCAAAAATCCCCCTATATTTGCGGTCCTTTAATTCATAATGCTTGTGCGTCGAATTCTCTCAATCCTTGGAGTGGTTTTGTTGAGCGCCTGTGGCCCTTTTGCCAAGTTGGAGAAAAGTACCAACTGGGAAGAGCTGTACAATGGAGCCAATAAGTATTACCAAGAAGGGGAATACAACAAAGCCATCATTTTGTACGAAAAGGTATTACCTGTAATAAAGGGTTCTGAAAAAGCTGAGATGGCTGAATACAATTATGCCGACTGCCATTTCAAAACCAAGCGCTACATAGAGTCTGGAGGGTATTTCAATACCTTTTATAAAACCTATTCTAGAAGTGTACTGGCAGAAGAGGCCTTGTTTATGCATGCCTATTCCTTGTACTTGGATGCGCCAGATTATAATCTAGATCAGCAAAGCAGCAAGGAGGCAGTCACGGCCATACAGCAGTTTGTTACTAGATTTCCAGCCTCGGCAAGTTACGAGAGGGCCATGGATATGCTCAAAGATTTGGAATCAAGATTTGAGCAAAAGGCATATAGTGAGGCAACGATGTATTACCGATTGAAGGACGGTCTCTTTCCAGGAGATTTTTATCGGGCGTGCATCATCAACTTTCAAAATTTTGCTAAAGATTACCCGGAGAGCAAGCACAACGAAGAGCTGGCTTACAAACTGGTAGAAGTGTCTTATGCGTATGCAAAAAATAGTGCCTACGATAAAAAAGGGGAGCGCCTAGCCGATGCCCTTAAGTTTGCGAGTAATTTTTACCGCAAGTTTCCTGCGAGTGGATACTTGGGAGAGGTGAAAAAACTAGAAGAGCAAACCAAGGAAGAGGCCATCGCTCACGAAAAAGTTAAAAAAGAAGTGGCAGAGCGTAAAGCAGCAGAAGAAGCTGTTTCCTCTGGAGAAAAAGAAATAAATAATCAGAATTAATCCTTATTCCTATGGCGGTAAATCCATCCATCATCACCAGAGACTTAGATAAAGTTGCCGAACCAACAGGCAATATTTACGAGTCTATTCACATTGTTGGGCAACGTGCCAAGCAAATCTCTTCTAGCTTGAAAGAAGAGTTGAACAACAAGTTGTCAGAATTTGCATCAACAGTAGACAACTTAGAGGAAGTTTTTGAAAACAAGGAGCAAATCGAAATTTCCAAGTTTTACGAAAGAATGCCAAAGCCAACCTCTTTGGCTATGGAAGAATTCTTAGAAAGTAAAGTTCACTTCAGGTATCCTACAGAGGAAGGGGAAGAGTAATTCCATGGACCTGAAAGGGAAGCGAATTTTACTTGGGGTCACCGGTAGCATAGCTGCTTATAAAAGTGCCACGCTAATTCGCTTGCTTTGCAAAGCTGGAGCAGAGGTGCAAGTCATAATGACACCCTCTGCTTCTGATTTTATAACCCCTTTGACCTTGGCTACCTTGTCTAAAAAGCCAGTTTTGACTTCATTTTTTGATAAGGAAACAGGGAGCTGGCACAATCATGTGGAATTAGGACTTTGGGCTGACCTCTTTGTGATTGCGCCCTTGACTGCAAGCACCTTATCCAAATGTGCCCAAGGGATTGCAGATAATTTATTGATTGCTACCTACCTATCAGCCCGATGCAGTGTGATGCTTGCACCAGCCATGGATTTGGACATGTACCAACATCCCTCGGTAAAATCCAATTTAGAGGCATTAAAAAAATACAACAATATCCTGCTCGATCCAGAAACAGGGGAATTGGCCAGTGGATTGGTGGGTCAAGGCAGGATGATGGAGCCGGAAGGCATTATCCAACATATCTTTGATTTTTTTGCTCCTAAAGGAAAATTTTTAGGTAAAAAAGTGCTCATTACCATGGGCCCAACTCAGGAGGCAATAGACCCGGTGCGATTCCTAAGTAACCATTCCAGTGGAAAAATGGGTCTAGCCTTGGCTCAGGCATTTCAGCATCAGGGAGCAGAGGTCTTTGTAGTTTCTGGTCCGGTGGATTTGAAATTAGAAGATAAAGGGTTTCACATTAGCCGCGTATCTACTGCTGCAGAAATGTACCGTGAAGCTCAGGCATTGCACGGGCAAATGGATATAGTAGTCTTTGCAGCGGCTGTAGTAGATTTTGTGCCCCTAACGGTATCCTCCGAAAAGATTAAAAAGCAGGAAGAAAGCTTGTTACTTAAGCTAACAAAAAACATAGACATTGCTCAAGAACTTGGGAAAAGAAAACGATCTGGACAATTTCACGTGGGATTTGCCTTAGAGACGACTCGTGGGGAGGAGCATGCCAAGGAAAAATTACAGAAAAAGAATTTGGATCTAGTGGTGCTCAACTTGGCCAACGAAGAAGGGGTGGGATTTAGGTACGATACCAATCGGGTGAAAATTTTTCATGCTCAGGGTAAGGTGAGGCAGACTGACCTCCTTCCCAAAACTACCGTTGCAGAAATTATCCTCTCCGAAATCAATCCGTCATAAGCCAATGGCTTAGCCAAGGTTTTTTAGTAAGTTTAGCTTCATGAATAGAAAAATATTTTTGGTCCTGCTGCTGTTTTCCCTTAACGGATTCGTCTTTGGCCAAGAGCTTGATTTCAGAGTTATCATCAATAGCGATAGGTCTAGATTTCAAAATACGGATGTTTTCAATCAGATGAAAACAAGTTTTGAACAGTTTTTAAACGGGAGGTCTTGGACTACAGATGATTTTAGACCTGAAGAACGAATCAAAGGAAATCTATTGATTACCATCAATGAAGTTCCTCAAGTGGGGGTGTACAATGCGACGGTTCAGGTTCAAGTCCTTAGGCCAGTCTATGGCACCAACTACGAGTCCTTGATTTTTAATTTTATCGATAGGAATTGGAGCTTTGAATATGTAGAATCACAGCCCCTGGAATTCAATAGATTTACCTTCCTGAACAACATCAGTTCCATGCTGGCATTTTACGCCCATATTGCCTTGGGAATTGATTACGATACTTTTTCTGCTCAAGGGGGTAATCCCTACTTTGAAATAGCCAATGATATAGTAAATAATGCGCAGCAATCGGGACGTGCAGGATGGGTACAAAACCCTAGTGATCGAAGAAGTAGGTATTGGCTGATCAATGATATTTACGTCTCTACCGTATACTCCTCCATTCGGGAAGCATATTACTTGTACCATAGGAAAGGAATGGATCAGCTTGCGGTAGCACCCGAGGAAGCCTACACACACATGTTGGAGGCTATTCAGCGGGTGGCTGATGCGAATGCACTACAACCCAACGGAATTTATACCATTACCTTTATCGATGCCAAAAGCGATGAAATTGCACAAGTACTTAAAAGTGCTCCTTTTGAGCTTCGAGAAAAGGCGGTAAAAATGCTCTTGGGCCTGGATCCAAATAATGCCAGAAAGTACAACGAACTGCTCAAAAGCTGAGCGTTATTTTTTTTAGCTTTGTAGTATAGCCTAATTCAACTTATGCTTACCTCCCTAAGTATTTCCAATTATGCTTTGATTGATCAGCTAGAAATGAAACCTAGCTCCCAATTGAGTATGATTACTGGTGAAACAGGGGCAGGAAAATCCATCATGCTGGGCGCCGTTGGACTTTTATTGGGAAATAGAGCCGACACCAAAGTTCTCCTCCATAAAGATCAAAAATGTGTGGTGGAAGGCACGTTTTCCATTCAATCCTACGGACTTCAATCTTATTTTGAAGAATTGGAACTCGACTATGAAGCTACCTGTATCATTAGAAGAGAGATCAGTCCCAATGGCAAATCTAGATCCTTCATCAACGATACTCCAGTTTTGCTAGAAAGTTTGAAAAACTTAGGGAGTAGACTTATGGACGTACATTCCCAACACGATGCCCTTTTGTTAGGCGAAGGGGAATACCAGCTGGATATTATTGATGCATTTGCTCAGGCAGGAACTGAAAAAATCAGGTATCAGCAGAGTTTTACGGCTTTTAAAAAGGCAAAAAAAAATTGGGAAGAGCTGCATCAGCAATCTCTAGCCCTCAAGAAAGAGTATGATTTTTTGCAATTCCAATTGAACGAATTGAGTTCGCTTTCCCTAGTTGCAGGGGAGAAAGAAGAAATGGAATCCTCTCAAGAAATCCTTGAAAACGCCGAAGAGATTAAAATAAAAATCAACGAAATCCTTCAAGTCTATTACAAAGAGGAGCAAGGAATTCTTCAAGGACTAGCACAGGTGCAGGCAAGCTTGCAGGGATTAGAGCGCTTGGCACATCCCTTCAAAGAATACAGCAGGAGATTTCAAGAAATCCGACTTGAGCTCAAAGATGTTGTGGAGAGTTTGGAACATGAAGACCGGCTCGTAGAAGTGGACGAAGAAAAGTTACAGCTCCTGCGGGATCGATTGAGTGCCATTTACCGATTGCAGAAAAAACATGGGGTACAAAGCGTGGAGGAACTCCTCGTACTCGAAAGTCAGTTTGCAGATAAGGTATTTCAAGTTCAACATGCCGATGAGAACCTGGACAAGGCCAAAAAGGAATTTCAAGATGCAGAAGCTGTTATGCTCGAGACGGGTAGACAATGGAGCGAAAAGCGTACCTCAAGTTTTAGGGAATTTGAAAATGCGGTAATTGGATTGCTCCGTGACCTAGGAATTGAAAATGCCAGCTTTCAGCTGCAAAGACAAGAGATGGCTCCAAGCCTAAGGGGAATAGACGCCATAGACATGCTGTTTTCAGCAAACAAAGGCGCATGGCCACAATCCTTGAAAAAGGTAGCCTCGGGCGGTGAGTTTTCACGTTTACTTTTTGCCATCAAGTACTTAATGGCTGACAAAATGGCTCTTCCATCCTTGATTTTTGATGAAATCGATATGGGAATATCTGGGGAAATTGCCCTTCAACTGGTAAGGATGATGCAAGAAATTGCCAAGCGACATCAGGTTATCTGTATTACCCATTTACCTCAGGTTGCAGCCAAGGGGGATACCCATTATTTTGTCTACAAAGACAATTCCTCAGAGAAAACCGTTTCCAAAATTAAATTGCTTACCCCAGAGGAGCGTGTGCAGGCCTTGGCTCAAATGATAGCAGGTGCCAATCCCTCCCTAGCTGCCCAAACTAGTGCGCAAGAGCTCTTGAGGAATTGAAAATATTACTCCTAAATTTTGTTTACTTTTATCCTTGATTTCAAATAAATCTATTGTACGATATGCCAGATAATTTGCTAAAAGGAAAGGTAGGAATCATTACTGGAGCACTTGACGAGAACTCCATTGCCTGGAAGACTGCCTTGAAGGTGAAAGAACAGGGGGGGAGATTTGTACTTACCAATGCTCCTATTGCCATGAGAATGGGGGCCATTAAAGAACTTGCACAGGAATGCAATACCATTGTGGTTCCTGCTGATGCAACCCTCGTAGAAGACCTAGAAAAGCTCTATGCTGAAGCAAAGGAATTTTTGGGCTCTGATTTTGATTTTTTATTGCATTCTATCGGTATGTCACCCAATATTCGTAAAGGGAAAGCCTATGGCGACCTCAATTACGATTGGGCCATGAAGTCTTACGATGTCTCTGCCATATCTTTTCACAAAATGATGCAAGTGGCTGAAAAAATGGATGTCATGAAAGAATGGGGCTCCATCGTTGGCCTTTCCTACATTGCTGCTCAGCGGGTATTTCCTTTCTACACAGATATGGCAGACGCCAAGGCACTCCTAGAGAGCATCGCCAGAGGCTATGGATACCGTTTCGGAAAATTGAAAAAAGTAAGAGTAAATACCATTTCTCAGTCTCCGACCAAAACCACCGCGGGAACAGGAATTGGAGGATTTGACTCCTTTTTCAATTTTGCAGATGCACTATCCCCCTTGGGAAATGCCTCCGCAGATGCCTGTGCAGATTATATAGTCACTTTGTTTTCAGATATGACTAGAATGGTTACCATGCAAAACCTCTTCCACGATGGGGGATATTCCTTTACAGGAATTTCGGAGGAAATCATGGAAAAATTTAAAGACCTCTAAGGTCCACTAGCCATGTGAAGCCCTGAGTTAGCTTGGGGCTTTTTTGTGTCCATTCATTCAAAAAAGGTTTTTAGATTTATAGAATAACCCTATATTAAAGTCAATTTGAACCCCTTTCCTTATGTTGAAAAAAATCTCTTTGCTTGGCCTGGCAACATTTTTCTGTGTTAGCTGGTCATTTGCTCAAATCATGCCTTCTCCCAATAGGGCTGAAGGAGATGGTCCTTACAATCGCCTAATTCTTAGAGGCGTCACCCTTATCGATGGTACGGGAGCACCTCCAGTGGGCCCTGTAGACATTGTGGTAGAAAAAAATCGGATCGCACAGATTCAAGCCGTAGGGTATCCAGGGGTTCCCATCAACGAAAATCGTCGTCCCAAGGCCGATGACAAAACCAAGGTCATGGATCTAACGGGTCATTATTTGTTGCCAGGCTTGATTGACATGCACGGGCATATTGGAGGCAATGGGCAGGGTACCCCTGCTGAATATGTATTTAAGTTATGGATGGCACATGGCATTACTACGGTCAGAGATCCATCCGCGGGCAATGGGCTTCCTTGGGTGCTTGAGCACAAGCGTAAGTCAGCCGCGAATGAGATCACTGCTCCTCGAATTTTGGCGTATACCGCCTTTGGAATGGGGGCTAAAGCACCGATAACGAATGCAGAACAAGCCAAAACATGGGTAAATGAAAATAAGGCCAAAGGGGCAGATGGAATCAAATTTTTTGGTGCAAAGCCAGAGGTGATGGAGGCTGCTATTTCTGAAAATAAACGTATAGGACTTCGATCTGCCATGCACCACCAGCAA
The DNA here is from genome assembly GCA_016866385.1 of Bacteroidota bacterium. Classification (GTDB taxonomy): domain Bacteria; phylum Bacteroidota; class Bacteroidia; order Cytophagales; family Cyclobacteriaceae; genus Algoriphagus. The sequence goes on along the minus strand of VGMU01000008.1, from coordinate 1,352 downwards.
TTGGATGTAGCAAGATGGAATGTGCTTCACTCTGCGCGTGCAGGTCTTACCTCTATGGAACATTGGTATGGATTACCAGAAGCTCTATTTACCGATAGGACAATTCAAAATTTTAGGCTGGATTACAATTACCAAAACGAACAGCATCGCTTTGCAGAGGCAGGGAAACTTTGGCAGCAGGCAGCTCCACCTTATTCGGAGCATTGGAATAAGGTTATGAATGAGTTAATAGAGCTTGATTTTACCCTTGATCCCACCCTCAATATATATGAAGCCAATAGAGATTTGATGCGGGCACGCACCCAAGAATGGCACGAGGTATACACCCTTCCCTCCCTGTGGAGGTTTTATGCTCCCAATAGGCAATCGCATGGTTCGTATTGGTTTGATTGGACCACAGAGGAAGAAGTACTTTGGAAAGACAATTACCGCCTGTGGATGACTTTTGTGAATGAATATAAAAATCGAGGAGGGAGGGTGACCGCTGGCTCAGATTCTGGATTTATCTATCAGCTGTATGGTTTTGCTTACATCCGTGAACTGGAAATGTTGAGAGAAGCAGGTTTTCATCCCTTAGAAGTAATGCGTTCGGCCACCATGTATGGGGCAGAAGCCTTGGGCATGGATAAGGAATTGGGTACTGTGGAGGTGGGTAAATTGGCAGATTTTGTGATATTAGAGGAGAACCCTCTTCAAAATCTAAAGGTGCTTTATGGTACCGGTGCCATTAGAATCAATGAAAATAACGAGCCCATTCGAGTAGGTGGGGTAAAGTATACGGTCAAAGATGGAATTGTATACGATTCCAAAAAGTTGCTTCAAGATGTACGAACCATCGTGGATCAGCATAAAGCTCGAGAAAACGCTAGGATTACCCAGCCTGGATTGGATTGGTAAGAAAAGTCATCCTAAATTGAGGGGAGGAATGCTTGTTTTTCTTCCTCTTTTTTCATTTTATTTAGACCCATTCCCCAATTTGCTATGCCTACCTTAACACTAAGAGACGTTTCCCTTTACTACGAAGAACATGGAAAAGGGGACGAGACCATTGTCTTTTCCCATGGACTTTTGTGGAGTGCTCGGATGTTTGAAGCACAGGTAACAAAGTTTTCAGAGAAATATCGGGTATTGGCGTACGACCACCGCGGTCAAGCGAGGAGTGAAGTAAAGGGGCCCTTTGACCAGGATACATTGGCTGAGGATGCTGCCGAATTGATTCGAAAACTGGTGGGAGGGCCAGTACATTTTATAGGGCTTTCTATGGGGGGCTTTGTAGGGATGCGACTAGCAGCCAGACATCCTGAGCTGATTCGAAGTTTGATTCTTTTGGAAACTTCTGCTCAAGCGGAGCC